>JBMYOR010000876.1:0-1422 GCA_049599535.1 Bacteroidia bacterium
AATTATTTAGAGCGGGCTCCGTATTTTCAGGCCAGAAGGCTTTTAAAAGTTGAATATTCCCATTGCTTGCGGGTATGAGCTTATATTGTTGCATCAGCTCTTTTCTGCTCAAATGAGTATAGATCGTTAATACTTCTGCTCGTAAATAATTGGTTATTAAATCTGCGGCGGGCTCCGCGCCCCAATATGTATTATTAGGGTTTAGGCTAAGCTCTTTCCAAGGCGTGTTGTTCATTAGTTTATACCGGCCCATTTCTAAGGTTGGCCTTAACGTATTCTCATAGTCCGTTGCCCATTTTATTAATAGGTCTTCTTTTTTGGTGTACTCAAAGGTGTTTTTATCGTATTTGAGCAAATAACCGCTTTTAATCAAACCTTCAATCACTTTCGGAATGTTCCCCAAAGCCACTCCAGCCCTTTTTGCTATTTCGCGTTGTGGTGCGTTTATAATGCTTGGCTCTTTTAATAGTTGATATAGTACCTGCAAGCCTGTTTTAGTGAATGCTCTGTTACCCGCTTCTCTCTTTTCTTCTAATGGAGCGTTGGTATCTATAAAAACTAAATTTTCAAGTGTATTTATATAGAAATTACCGTTGGCTTCTAAGTAGTTAACA
This sequence comes from Bacteroidia bacterium, assembly GCA_049599535.1. GTDB lineage: Bacteria > Bacteroidota > Bacteroidia > CAILMK01 > JACPUW01 > JACPUW01. The sequence continues at coordinate 615 of JBMYOR010000876.1, forward strand.
CCTTGTTTTCTTAGCTGTTTTTTTATGTTTGGGTACAGGTGCTTGACTACTAATATGAAGTGCTCATACAAGCTGTTGTATTCAATTATTTTATCTATATGAATATTTCTTACTTCCGTTTTTATTAGCGCATCAAAAACTATTTTGTGCTTATTAATGGTAAGTATTAGTTCATTTCCTACTAAGCTTTCGGCATTTCGTTGCACGAGCTTTAAGTCATACTCTTTCTCTACATGATCTTTGGCTTTCTGTACTATATCTTCTTCTATTTGCACCATCACCACTGTTTTGTTCACGAATTTAAACCGTTCACGTAACGTGAACAGCAATAATTTGTGAACAGATTAAACTTTTAGTATCACTTTAAGAGCTCTCAGAGCTTTTAGTTGATCTTCTAATTTGAATCGCAAACCTTATCTAGGGTTTCATTCTACTGACCAGCATTTCTATTGCCATTAACTTTTTGGAATCTATGAACAACCATATTAAACTCTAGCATTTGACATCAGATTGTTGGCAATTTCTTTCATCTCTAACCAATCGGATTTATCAAAGCTTTTGCTCGATGTGACCGTTGGTATTTTGAACTTACCAAGTGGTTCTTCTTTCATTTTCCATTTTGATTTTTGATTATAAAGTTCCGTGCCTTTCAAAAGCATTAAGGGAAATGCCGTGATGTTATTACATCCGTTTTGTTGTAGGAAATCAATGCTTTGTTGAAACGACCGGACAGTTTGATTAGGTAGGCCATAAATTAGACTTATTTCATAGCTAATTTTCCTTTTGTTTAAATCACTTAAAAAATTAG
>JBMYOR010000877.1:0-1421 GCA_049599535.1 Bacteroidia bacterium
ATTGACTATTTGCAGCTGATGAGCGGCGGTAGTGAAGGCAAAGGGCAGGGTGGTAACCGTGAACAAGAGATCTCTAAAATTTCACGTTCCTTAAAAGGTTTGGCAAAAGACTTAAATGTGCCGGTAATTGCGCTCTCACAGTTAAGTAGGGCTGTTGAAACACGTGGTGGTACAAAACGCCCCATGTTAAGTGACCTAAGGGAGTCGGGGTCAATTGAGCAAGATGCCGATCAGGTAATGTTTTTATACCGTGGTGAATATTATGGTTTTGAGCAAGACGAAGATGGAAATCCATGCCAAGGAATTGGAGAAGTAATTATTGCTAAAAATAGGCACGGAAGCACCGCTAATGTAAGATTGAGGTTTATTGGCGAATATGCCAAATTTGCCAACCTTGATGAGTTTAGCTATAACGATGATGCTGCACCGGTGGCGGCAGATGAAGGTGGTTTTATAAAAAGGGCTTCAGCTATGAACGATGAGGAAGAAGACCCGCTTGATATGCCTTTTTAAATATTGTTTTAGGTAGCGTTCTGCCAAAACCAGTATGAGCTCTTGCTCTTAAATCTTTGTGGGTTTTTTACAAATACAATCTTGTATTCCCAATCTTCTTTAGTTTTTGGTTTTTGCAGTCTATTAATTCCTCTGTAAACAATCAAGCTATTAATCATTGTAAATGAACCTGCTAAGAGCGTATTTGGATGGGTTTGCCAAATAGGAATATTGCAATCGTCATCACATAATGCCGCTCCATAAGATTCAAGAAAGAAAATAATAGCCGTTGCACCAGCTCCAAATGAAGTTGTGACTGAAGCTCCACTTAGTGCCAATAGATTTAAAAAGGGATTTTTTCTTATAAGAATGAAATCATTGAATGCCACGGTGTCTTTTTCTAAAATCAAGAATGAATCTTTGGTAATACGAATCAAGCGATCAGTTTTCACCTTTTCTGCATCATTCAAGTCAAAGTATGAAACCTTTGTTTTTTGTTTAATGGTAACAGTTCTAAAGCTATTTGAAATTTCCAGCTGTAGTTGTGCCTTTAAGCTAGAAAAGCCCAATAAAAAGATGGAGATGGTTATTATGCAAATTTTACTGTTAACCATTGTCTAGTATTATTTCATAGTTCCATTCGTTGCGCAATTTTGTGTCGCTATTTCGATTTCTCAAGTAAATATAGGTCCAAAATGCTCCTGTGGTAGCCGCATAAATTATTGTGTGATTGTAGTCGGTAAATAGCTCGCCCAGGTTGCCTTTATAATGTTGAGGGTTATTACCGTAGTTTAAACTTTCAACACCATAAGCAAATGATGTAGTAATGAGTCCAGCTCCAATTAAAGCTAAAGCAGCGGGCTTTTTAAATATTTCAGCAGAGAATAACCTACTTCTATTGGCAAAAACAAAATCACTAAATTCAACGG
>JBMYOR010000878.1:0-1419 GCA_049599535.1 Bacteroidia bacterium
TTTGTACTTTGATTTTACAGGCGGACAAGCCAAATGGGTATCAACTGATAGTAATAAATTGGTAAAATATACCAGAGGTGATGTTGAAGTTGACCAAGATTCAGCCTTTATTGTACCTAAAAAAGCATTAAACTTGCTCAAGGGTACACTACCTAATGAAGATGTAGTTTTATCACTTCATTACAATAATCACAACGCACAATTTAAGTTTAATGATTTTACAATGGTGTGCAGGTTAGTTGATGAAAAATTCCCGAACTACGATGCTGCAATACCAAAAGAGAATCCATTTAAACTAACTATAAACCGACAAGAGTTATTAGGATCGCTTAAGCGTATGGCTAATTTCTCAAATAAAACCACATACCAGGTGCGTTTTAAAATGGCCGGTAACGAGTTACATATTTCAGCTCAAGATATAGATTTTTCAAACGAGGCATTTGAGCAATTGGCATGTGAGTTTGATGGCGAAGACATGGAGATTGGATTTAATGCAAGGTTTTTAAGTGAAATGCTAAGTGTATTAGATACCGATGAGGTGAGTATATTATTGTCAGAGCCAAATAGACCCGGTATAATTAAACCGAATGATACCGGTAGCGATGAAGATTTAATGATGCTATTAATGCCCATTGTGTTAAACTCTTAAGCCAATAATTACTTCTCTATAATGTCTTATCTATTTAAAAATTGCCTTACTGTAATTGAAGGTAAAAAAACTCATGCCGATGTTTTGGTTAAAAACGATCGAATCGAAAAAATTGATTCAGTAATTGATTCACCAAGTTTTGAGCATGAAGAAATTAATGCCGAAGGAAAAATTTTAATTCCCGGCGCAATTGATGACCAAGTACATTTTAGAGAACCGGGATTAACACATAAAGCTGAAATAGCTACCGAATCAAAAGCGGCCGTTGCAGGTGGTGTTACTTCATTTATGGAGATGCCTAATACCAACCCACAATCTATCACAAATACTATTTTAGAAGAAAAGTATAAAAAAGCGGCCCTTGTTTCGCCAGCTAATTATTCTTTTTTTCTTGGAGCTACAAATGATAATTTAGAAGAAGTACTAAAGGTTGATAAACAAAATGTTTGTGGTGTAAAAGTATTTATGGGTTCATCAACTGGCAATATGTTGGTTGATGATAGAAACACCCTTGAAGGAATATTCTCAAAATGCGATCATTTAATTGCCACCCACTGCGAAACCGAAGAAGTAGTGAGAGCCAATACGGCTAAAGCAATTGCCCAATTTGGAGAAGATATACCATTTAATCAGCACCCAATTATTCGAGATGTTGAAGCCTGTTATTCTTCATCAAGCATGGCATCTGAGTTGGCTAAAAAATATGGAACAAGGCTTCATATATTGCATATTTCAACTGCAAAAGAACTTGAGCTATTTACTAATCAAAT
>JBMYOR010000879.1:0-1418 GCA_049599535.1 Bacteroidia bacterium
GGCACGCATACCGAGTGTATTGGCCACGTGAGTAAGGAGTATATTAAAACAACCGATATTGAAATTCCTACACATTTTAGTGCTCGGCTAATAACTGTAAATAGCACCAATTATATATCGGCCCAAGATTTAGCCTTTTTAAAATCTGAAAGTAAAACCACGGGGCTTATTATTAGAACCACTCCTAATACAATTGAAAAAACTGAGAAAAATTATACCGGAGTATCATCTGTATTTATTCACCCAGATGCAATGAAAATAATTACAGAAATAGGAATCGATCATCTAATTGTTGATTTACCTTCAGTTGATCATGAATCTGACCCTAATTTGCAAAGCCATAAAATATTTTGGGAATTAAGTAGTGGTAAAATAAGTAGCAAAACCATTACTGAATTGGTTTACATACCAAACAATGTAAAAGATGGTTTGTACCTTGTAAACTTAATGTTACCAAATATGCATTGCGATGCGGTACCTAGTAAACCTATTCTTTATTCTTTGCGTTAACAAATAAGCTTGAAAAATTCTTTTTACATAAAATTCACCAAAATACTTAGCACAATCGTACTTGTGCTGTTGGCCGTAAACTCATTTGCCACTCACAACCGTGCTGGCGAGATTACGTTTGAAAGAGTGGGCGCACCTGAAGATTATGAATATGAAATTGCATGCACTACTTACACCGAAGTAAGAAGCCCTGCTGCTCATAGAGATGAAATAGAAATATTTTTTGGCTACGGACCACCTGATGATGAAGCATCAGCAATAGTTTCTTGCGTAATAAACCAATGTCAGGTAAATGTAGCTCCTTTTACTTGGCAAAATATTTATAAAGTTAGGCACAAATTTCCGGGGCCCGGCACTTGTTACACCATAAGCTTTACCGACCCCAATAGGGTTAGTTCAATTGTAAATATTAACGATAGTTTCTCAGTAAACATTCCTTTTTACGTTGAATCGCAGCTTTGTATTTATGACGACTTGGGCATAACATCAAACAACAGCCCCGAGATGCTTGAGTTGCCCCTGAGTTTTGCTTGTAGAAATAAAAGGTACGAGCACAACCCAAATGCTTATGATAAAGATGGTGATAGTATTACGTACACATTTGTAACACCTAAAATGGGGCGAGGCCGCGAAGTAACAGATTACACCAGCCCTGAAGATGTTAAAGGGAACGAAGGAAGCTATTTTAACCTTGATCCTACTACAGGAGATTTAATTTGGGATAGCCCCAAAAGACTCGGTATTTATAACATTGCTATTAAAATAACCGAGTATCGGAAGGTAATTGCAACTGATGGCTCATCATACTACAGAGAAATTGGCTATGTAGTAAGAGACATGCAAATTTTTGTGATCAATTGCAGTAATAACCCACCTGATATTGCCGAGATAGACGACACCTGCATAGT
>JBMYOR010000880.1:0-1162 GCA_049599535.1 Bacteroidia bacterium
CCAAATGCCTGAATTTCGAGAAACAACTTGTGGGTAAAAAACGCCATGCGCATCAAAAGCTGTTTTTATTTGTAACCAATAGGCAATTTCGCCGGCTCCACCAATATAGGCCAAGTTAGGCAGAATGGTTTCTTGATACATGGATCGCATTAAAGCATTTGGCGAAAAAGATTCAGGCCGCTCTTTTATCAAGTGCTCCATTTCGCTGTAAGTAAATGATGTTTCAGATTCAATTGTAGCGAATCTATCATTTAGTTTAACAATACGCTCACGGCCATGTTTTGTGATCATAAACATGTTGATGGGCCTTGCATGTACCTGCAAATGATAATTATGTTGATTTAAATAATGATTGGTTTTTTCAACTTCAGTGGCCGTAATTTCTTCAAAAAGCTCCCTTTTTATAATACCGCTAAATTCTTTTTTAAGCTCAACTTCATCACCATCAATTATTACAAGACCATATTGTTTAAATAGCTCATGTGTCCAAAATCGTGTTGCTTGGCTCAAACTTGGTTTTGAGTAGGCTTTGGTAAAAAGCTCTTTTAAGTATTTGCCAGTTACAGGCTCGCTTGCCCAAAAATCTTCAAGTTCTTCAATTACACTTAGTACGGCATTTGGGTTAAACCTTCCAACCGGTCCTTTTTCATCACTTTGCCAAGCGTGGCGTTGGCCGTTAATATGAGCAAATTGTATCTCTTCAAAATCATGATCGCCACTAGCCAACCAAAACATGGGTACAAAATCGTACTCAGAATGCTGTTTTTTAAGCTGTTGAGTGTACTTAATTACTTCTACAATCTTGTAAATAAAGTATTGAGTACTGCCAAATAAGTTGAGTTGATGCCCCGTAGTGATGGTGAAACAGTTGTCTTTGGCCAATTTATTAATGTTGGCATTAACTGTTTCGTCGTATAATTCAGTTTCTTGGTATTGTTTTTTTAAACTATCAACTAAAACTGTTCTATTGGGTTGATGTTTTTTTCTTTTATCAATCGCCGCGCCAATTCCGTTAGGGCTAGGTTCAAATTGATAGAGCACCCTTGTACTTTCAGACTGATTGATGTAATCAGACATTAGCGGCCTGAGCAAATTGGTATCATTAAAATGCAAGTTACTTACTTTCATCAATCGTTATTTGAGCTTACAAAGGTAGATAAGC
>JBMYOR010000880.1:1172-1414 GCA_049599535.1 Bacteroidia bacterium
GCTAAGAATTGTTCAGTAGAAATGAATAATCTGAAATTTACTCAATTGGCCTAATATGAAAGTCCTTAGCTTCATCTTGTAAAGCGTATTCAAAGCCACCTGACGATTTTATAGATTCTCCTGAATTTTTAATTTCAGTAATAGTGTCATCTTCTACTGAAATTTTGAAATGGCGCTTAAGGTTGTTGCCGTAAAGTTCCATTGAAAAATAAACTTCATGGTTAGTACTTGAAATGCATTTA
>JBMYOR010000881.1:0-1412 GCA_049599535.1 Bacteroidia bacterium
GTAATATGTTGAGCCCGGTAGAAGTTGCGGCGAACATTGTTTTTGTTCTTGAAAGCAGTGATAATTTCTTGACCAACACTGTTGTATTTAGACCAATGAACCCAAAACCAAAGAAATAATGTCGGTACTTGACCCGCAAAGTATAATTGACCGCGTGTTGCTTTATTGGCAAACCGAAGACCTTTTAAGGGCCTATAAACTTGACGTTGACAAGCTCCTAAACAATAAAGCTTTTGCCGAAGAGTTCGCTGCCGATGATGCCAAAGAATGGCTAAAAGATCTTGCAGGCACCATGGAAAGCGAAGGTGTTAAAGAAAACGGACATACTTCTCATTCAAAAGAGTTGATTAAAGAGCTCGAGCCCAAGCACATTGACAAGCTGAAAACTGAGACCTACAAAGGCATTTTTGATTCATTGAAACCGGCAATAAGCGCTTACGCCAAGCAAAAGCAAACGGCAGCACGTCCAGTTTACATACTTTTTGAGTTACTCTATGCCTACTATCTAAGAAGATTGAGCGGCGAAGAAGTTACACCATCAATAGAGCAAATGGGGACCCAAGCTGCACATTGCCTAAATGAATTGGCCAATGGCTAAAACACAATTCATTTACTCATTAGCGCAGTTTAGCACTTGGCTTCAAAACCAAGAATACAGCAAAATTGCGGTAATATGTGACGAAAACACCTGCAACTTATGTCTTCCTAAGCTCGCTCAGTTTTTAAATTCAGATTATGTTTCAATAAAAATCAAGGGTGGCGAAAAGCACAAATCAATAGCCGATTGTGAGCACATTTGGAACGAGCTTATGCAAAACCAAATTGACAGAAGTAGTTTGGTTATTAACCTTGGTGGCGGCATGATTACCGATATCGGTGGTTTTGCGGCTGCTACTTTTAAGCGTGGTGTGCGTTATGTAAATATTCCTACCACCTTACTCGGAATGGTTGATGCCTCAATTGGCAACAAAACCGGTCTAAATTTCAATGGAGTTAAAAACCAGATAGGCACCTTCTCAGTAGCCGAAACCATTGTTATTGATGTTACTTTCTTAGAAACCCTTCCTGAAATTGAGTACAAATCGGGGCTTGGCGAAGTATTGAAATATGGCTTTATTCAAGAACCGAAATTATTGTTCGAAAAGCAATATCTGAACGACCATATTTCGCAAGAAACGATTGAGCATTGTGTAAACATAAAAGAAGAAATTGTTGCTCAAGACCCTACCGAAAACGGTTGGAGACAGGTTTTGAACTTTGGTCATACCGTTGGTCATGCCATTGAGAGCTTTAGTTTAAGCAATAACACGCCAATAAAACATGGCGAAGCCGTGGCTTGGGGCATGTTGGCCGAGTGCTTCATTTCAAAACAGAAAATTTCATTCGCCCAGCTTCAAAGTGCCAAAGAATTG
>JBMYOR010000882.1:0-1408 GCA_049599535.1 Bacteroidia bacterium
TCATTAAACCTTGATAAAAATGCACGCTTCAGGACGTTTTCAACACACAGAGTTTTATCTGCTCGGTATGAAGGTAATAGGGGCGTTATTATTGATTCCAGATCAAGAAGTTCAAATTCAATCACCGAATTAACGCTTACGCTTGACCTAAGCGATTATTCTGGTAAAAAAATTGAACTAGACTTTGAATATTGGGCTACTTATTTTGGCACAGATGATAAGGAAGACATAATAAAAGTGCGCGGCAATGAAAATGAAAGTTGGATAACAATACTCAAATGGCAGGAAGAAGTTTCTTCAAGAGTAAATAAAATGAAATTTAGGCTGGACCAAATTTTAAATGCAAACAACCAAGATTTCGGTGCAACGTTTCAAATACAATTTTCGGTAGCAGCTCAGGGTGAACTATTATCGCCAACTAGAGAAGATGGCTTTATTCTAGATAATGTGAGTATAAAAGAAGTTTTCGCGAACAATGGAGCGTTAAGTAACTCTGGTATTGTATGCTCTGGAAATAATGATATGGATATCACCTTGCACAACCTTGGTTTTGACACCATAAAATCGGCAAATATTAAAGCATGGATCAATAATTCTACGCCAAAAAACTATGCTGTTACAGGAATAAATATTGCCCCTAACGATAGTGCTACCGTTTTACTCAAAGACATTCTACTTTCAGTTGGAAAATATGAATTTGCATTTTTGGTAGATTCACTAAACGGCAAATTAGATAGTACTAGAAATGATACATTGTATTCTAAAAAAACTACTGGAATTCAAGGTAAATATACCGTATCAGCTAGTTCGGGAGATTTTAAGACCCTGCAATCTGCCTTTGATATACTAATGAAAAATGGCGTTTGTGGTGATGTTGATTTACACCTAAGCGATGAAGTTTACAATGGGCCTTTTGTGCTGAGCAATGTTAGTGGCCTTGACAAATACCATTTAACCATTACAGGCCAAGATAGCAGCCAATCCATCTTATCTGGTAGTTCAGTATTCATTTTCTATATTGAAAATGCAGGAAATATTCATTTTGAGAATTGTGGCTTCAACTCTGAATCTATTAATCAAATCAATGCTTTTTATGTAAATGGCAATGAGCAAAGTATTTCAATAAATAATTGTTCATTTACCTTAACTGATACGGTTAACAATAGATCGCATGCCATTGAAATTAGAAATTGTGATAAAGTGCTTATTGAAAACACCTACTTTTCCCCTGGCTACTCTGAATATTTTGGAATAGGAAATAGCCTAGATGAATCATTAAACACCATTAAAATATCGAATTGCAAGTTCCCTGCAAGTAACGAAACCAATTCAATTAGAACACAAGGTAGAATTATTTTTACCAATAATGTTTTGAATAGTGGTGCTTCTTTAAGAGCTATGGGTGGCG
>JBMYOR010000883.1:0-1404 GCA_049599535.1 Bacteroidia bacterium
TTTAAAAGGCCCAATAGATCAACAGTATAAAGCCTTACATAGGCATGTAGCCAATGAATTAGGGTTTAATTTAAGCGATTATGAGTTTAAGGTTGTGGCCCAGCAATTTGGTGAATACGAGTTTGAATTGGCCCAATGCCGATTTAAATGTAATGGCAATCTATACGAGTCAGTAAATTCTTACAAAATGGGGGCTGATGGTAATGCACGTATTAGTTTAAAGTTTTTTGAAGTATTTAATAAAGTTTTGGTTGATGAAGGCTCAGAAAAACGCCTATTCGCTCCTATAAATCAACCCAAACATGAGTTCAATTTATTGTTGCTTGACTCTAATCAATATCATTTTCTTAAAAAATCAAGCCGTAAATCAAATAAATATTTTGACTTAGATTGGTATAAAGTCATCGTTTCAAAATACGCAAGTGCCTTTGACCTTTTAAGTAGAAAAGAAATAATAAATGCTTTTTATGTATTCGATTCCATAGGTCTTAACCATAAGGGTATTGAAATGAATGACTCGATTTCCCTTCAAAATTTTAAAACAAATGAGCAAATATTAGAGCAAATGGCTGATATAATGCTGGGATTTGATTGGGAAATGTTTGAATATGATGCTCCCTATACTTACGCAATTAAAGAGTTTGCATCAAAAACAAACGGAGAGCTTATACCCGAAAATATCAATGAAAATTTTTCATTTGATAATGATATGGGCTGGGTATCATTTGAGTACAATGGTAAAACCTACAAAACTGAATTCGAGATTATGGGAGATTGGTATGATGGTGCCTTTTTAGAGCTTATTGAAAAAGCCATTGAAGAAAATAACCTTAGCGGCAGGTTTTATTATTTACCTGATGGTGGTCAGGCTTCTGCACACATTTGGTTAACTCCTAGTCAGTATAATTACCTTTCAAAAACCAATTTAATACACTTTGGCAAAAACTAAAAATCTTGAAAATTAGCACCTTATCAATATTCATTTTTTCAATTGCCATGTTTGCTTGCAAACCCAGTAAACATGCTGAGTTTAAGTTACATTACCATTATTCAGGTTTAGGGTCACAAATGGGAGCTTTAGGGCCTCATTTGGTTATTAACGGAAACAATTTTACCTATATGTACAAACAGAATTCGTTTTACGGAGAGCCAAACCTAGATTCTGAAATCTTAAAAACCGGAAAAATTAGTGATGGGGCAATTGATTCAATTCTAACGATAACAAAAGTGCTTGGTGATACGCTTATATATGAAATCAACCATAGATCAAGAAGTGGAGGCATTCATTTTATGAACGTTTACAATCATACCGATACTACACGTTTTAAGCTTTGGAATACATCTCACACAAGTTTTGTAAAAGTGATTAAGGTTCTGAACCCTTACCTGCCAAAAGATAAAAAG
>JBMYOR010000884.1:0-1401 GCA_049599535.1 Bacteroidia bacterium
TGCATGGGTTGATCCGCTACGATTAAAGCAAGTGCTTATTAATTTAATGAGCAATGGGGTTAAGTTTACTGAGAAAGGATATGTAAAACTTAAAGTAGATTTTGAGCAAAAGGCCAATGATATTGGCTTATTTACTTTTACCGTAAAGGATACCGGAATTGGAATAAGTAAATCACAAAAAAATAAATTGTTTAAAGCTTTTTCTCAGGCTGATGCCTCGTATACTCGTAGGTTTGGAGGCACAGGTTTAGGGCTTGTGATTTCACATAGGCTTGTGGCCAACATGGGGGGCGAAATTGAAATTAAAAGCAATATTGATGAAGGATCAGAGTTTTCATTTGGGCTTTTACTTAAGTGCAAAAAAGCAGATGCGAGAGCTAGCAATAAGGTTATAAAAAAAGAAACTGAAATAAAAATCACCACCAAGCACAAACTTATGGTGGTTGAGGATATGGAAGAGAACAGAATGCTGGCCAACATTCTATTAAAAAAGTTTGCACCAAACTCAATTGCAACTGATGCTGTTAATGGCATGGAAGCATTTGAAATGTACAAGAAAACCAGACCAGAGCTCATTTTAATGGATGTTCAAATGCCTGTTTTAGACGGCAATAGAGCCACCGAGCTTATTAGAAGGTATGAAAAATTTAATGGCTTAAAGCCTTGTAAAATTGTGGGATTATCAGCTGGTGTGCTCGCTCATGAAAGAGAAAAATGTTTATCGAGCGGAATGAATGACTTTATGGCCAAACCTATTGAAACTGAAAAATTTCAGCAGGTGCTTTGTAAGTACCTAAACCGTAATCCGCAAACTAATACAAAGGCCATAAACCAAGTAAATCAAAGCACTTTAGTACAAAGTGAGTCTGAAACCATGCGTTTTGATATTAATGAGTTAAACTCGTTAATGGGCGATGAAACAATGGTTAAAGTATTATTAAAACAATTGTTAATTTCATTGCCTAAAAGATTGGCTGACCTTGAGACTTGTTTTAATAATAATGATTTAAGCCAGGCTGCAAAAGCTGCGCATGCTTTAAAAGGTGCTGCTTTAAATGCTCGCTGTAATATTATGGGTAAAATGGCGGCAAAGGCTGAGCATTGTTTAAAAAATAATGAGCATATTGATACTACAGAAACTATGAACCAATTAAATCAAGAGTGGCATCTTTTGAAAAATGTTTTAAAAAGTAGATTGTAATTCTTGCACAGTTTTGATTCTCCAAAATTTGGTCGCTACGTATTATTGCTCGGCGCTGTGGGCTTGTGTTTTACAATTTAATCTTTCTGATTTATAGCTGTTTTAAACTTAATTGAAAATGAATGTGTATAAAACAAGTAAATGAACTTGCTCATAAAGTCTTGATAAATAAGTAATTACAAAAAAAAATAGTTGCCTGT
>JBMYOR010000885.1:0-1400 GCA_049599535.1 Bacteroidia bacterium
TTGGGGGGTTAAGTATTATGTCGTAACGAAGTATAGTATTCTTGCTTGAAGTTATCAATCAAACAAACTATTGCAGCTATTACATCAGCTATTTCGTATTTTGAATTTTCAGGAATTCTGTAAATATCTGAAGTATCGTAGTCTTTTCTCTGCCAAACTTGTATGTAACTGTATGACCTAGCGTTGTCAATTAGTTTAAAAGCCAAATCGTCTTTAAACTTTAAATAGTCATGGTTTTGTTTAAGAAAGTCAACTTCACCCTGAGCTAAGATTGCGTCTACAGACAATTCATTTTTTTCAAAGCTTACATAATAATTGTTTCGCCTTGTCTTAATATTTATGTTTTCCGAATTAAAGCTGAGCTTAGTAGTTTCACCAATTTCGGTTGCAAATATGTCAAGGATGTAGTGACCTAGTTCTTCATCTTCATCAAAGGCCGTGAATCTATTGTTGAGAGTTTTTATGTGAGACTCAAAGTCAATATTTAAGTAGCGTTTGCAATATTCTTTGAGCTCCTGGTATTCAGAATCATTTTCAGTTCTGTAACCTATTTCAATAGAATTAATTTCAGAGCTTAGCAAAAGATTCATTGAAGTGACAATAGCATAATTCTCATTTATATAAAGCTTGGTGTGAAGGTTTTGAAGTGCGGTGAAATCGTATTTGAGATTCTTTAATTCCGCTTTAGACTCACTGTTCCTATTGTCATCCCTTACAAAAAACTTGAAAGGTATATTTCGCTCTTTTAGCCTATTGAACTTGTTAATGAGTTTATACCATTTTGCAATTTTTATATAAGGTGACACTAAATAGAGAAACTCATCGGTCTCATCTATCATTGTCATTATTTTACTCGAAATTTCTGACGGTTTAATAAATTTCATTTCCCAATTGTTACTTGGCAAAGAAACTACTTACTCATTAAACATGGGAGTTTTGATTCGCCCCACGTGGTAAAGATAAAATGTCTTTTATGTTTATGGAAAACCCTTATCACTTCAATTACCCATGTGTCTTCCCACTCTTTGCAATACACCCAAACCTTGCCTTTATCATCGTCTCTACCAAATAGCAGTTTTGTGCTGTTCAAAATTGGTATAAGATCATTGATAAAGGCTTGGTTGTTGGTTGTCATATTACAAAGGTTTAGGAATGGTGTGCAAGTATGATGCGGTGTAAAAAAGAAAACCCCTGCTTTTAATAACAGGGGTTTATTTAGTACGAGAAAAATGTTTTTAAATCTTGTTCATTTTTTCATTATTTACATACATCTGATGTAATATATGTAAAAATGCACCTTTTAAACAGACTTTTGTTTGTATCCAATAAAAACCACATTGCCTTGACTTTTGCGTTCTACAAGAAATCCAAGGTTTTTTAATCGTTTATTAAATGCGGTT
>JBMYOR010000886.1:0-1391 GCA_049599535.1 Bacteroidia bacterium
ATGTAATTCTTGTAATTACCGCCAAGCCCTTCTAAAACCCATTCCAAGTCTTGCGGAAAGTAGCACGAAGTGTCTATAACGAAGTCCCATTTATGTGTAAATAGGGATTCTAGATCTACTTTCCGTTTTCTGTTGCCAATAATAGTACTAACATTTTTAAACAGATGCGGATTGGTTTTACCTCTATTGAATAGGGTTACCTCAAACTGGGGCAATTGCAATAACTGCTCAACCAAGTTTCGGCCAATAAAATTGGTACCACCTATAATTAATACTTGTTGCTTTGGCATGGCTGTAAATGTAATATGCAGCTAAATAGCCTAAGGTAGAATGAATATTTCAGATTCGGCAAAACCTATATCATCATCTGTATTCACTCGGCATTCTCCTTCAACACTCACCACTACGGTATCGCCACGCGAAACATCGGCCACAAACTGACAAGTATGACTACCGCTGCTTGAGCCATCAGAAAACTGATTTCCCGCGTACAATCCTTCGTCGGTTTCGCCATAATAGTTATTCATGCTTTTAACGGCCCCTTTGGTTAAATTATCGATTCTAACGGTGTAGTTGTAAAGGAAATCGGCTTTGTCTTCAACATTAACATTTATGTTTATTTGAGCATTAAAATTCCATACCGTGTTGTGGCCTATGAAGTTAATATCCACTTCAGGCGGCGATAAGATTTGTAGGCTCATTGAATCATCGTCACTTTTAGTGCATCCAAAAGCAAGAAACAGAAAGGCGCTTAAGAATACCAGGTTTAAAACATTCTTTTTCATGGGTATAAACTGTTAGTGTAAATGCATTCACCACAACTGGCCTAGTAGATAGCAGAAATTATTGAAGGCTATTTTGTGGTGTCTACCGTTTTAAAATTGCTTTTTAATTTATTAAAGGCACAAATCTATTTTAGCCTAAAATCCTAAAATTGTACAATTGCGAAATGATTTTTGATAAAATAATTCCAAGCCAAATATTGCAACCTTGCGTAAAGGAGCTTTGGTACTTGGAGTTTGAAAAAAAAGATCTGCCTTTTACCCAACTATGGATTCCTTATAATTGGTTTGAGTTTTACTGCATTTTTGAGATAAACGAAAATAAAACTGACCGTACATTCACCAATAGCACTTTTGCCGGTCAGTTTTCAAGCGCTTTTACAGTTTCGTATAACAAGCCAATACAAGTTGTAGGAGCCAATCTGCAGCCTTGGGCAGGAAACCTAATACATGGCATTCCTGCAAATGAGTTTAGCAATAGCTATATAGGTATTAATGATTTAGAGCCCAACTCAAGCATAATTCCTAAAATGGAAGGAGCTAAAACGAAGGCAGAAATTCTCGCCAATTTCGAACAGTATCTACTGGAAAAATTAGAACGCTTTATCG
>JBMYOR010000887.1:0-1390 GCA_049599535.1 Bacteroidia bacterium
AACCCTCTGGTGCCGTTACTCTGTAACCTTTAGATGTTCTTATAAAGTTACCAATACTTTGTATTTGATTCTGGCGGATGGTTTTGTGACCACCAAACATCATAAGCCAATTCATATACATATCCTTTATAAGTTACATACACTTCATCACCTCCATTAGCTCTTTTAAACTGAGTTTTACTATCCCAAGCCACTGCTAAATCACAATAATCTTTACATGAAGACTCAATCCAAATACTAGCATTTTTACCTGGCTCATCTCCTTTTGACCAATACTTATTGGCTTTCATGTAGTAGGTTTTGCTATTATGTGTTACATATATAGTTTCAGTTTTTAATCGCTGATATGTAGTAGAACTAACCCAAGCCGTAGCGCTATTACAAGGCGAACTTGGTGTTGGCGTAAATGAGCCACTATTATCTTCTAAAATAAAATCTTCAAGAATATTAATATTGCCTCCTTCGGCAAAAAACAAGATTCTACCATTTTCAAACCCAGTGTATTCTTTCTCTGTTTCGTTTAGTTCTACTGCTCCATTTTTAACTTCAATAAAGGCATCTGCAGTAGAATTATCTTTTAGGAAATAGGTAATTCCAGTTACTTCAATTTTTCCATTAAAAACTCTTAAGTAAGTACTATCAGCATCGTTTACCGAAACAAGTAATAGATCGCCCCCAACTTTAACCGATCCGTTTCTCATTCTTACACTTACATCTTCTCCTATTAATTGTAAATCACCAGCTAAGTTGGTGGTGCCCTTATTAATGCTTAAGATACTCTCATCATCTAAAACCACATTGCCTTTAACAGTTAGGTTTGCCGACACCGTAAGCTCTGCTCCAGAGTTTAAAGTAATGTCGTTTACATAAAAGTTTGAGTTTCTGCCAATTTCTGGAGCACTAGTATAAGCTCCAATTTCAACCGATGATCCATTGGTTGGTAAAGAATTACCTTGCCAATTTTTACGATTATTCCAATCAGAATTTACCTTCCCGGTCCAGCTGTAGGTTGCGCCCGCATAGGTATTATCAACACTAGCTACTTTAATTCCTACAAAAGCCATAATTGCAATTACTAGCGAAGCTCCACCAATAATTGCTGCCTTTTTTACAAAAGACATGCTTTGTTTTTGTGATTGCTGCAATCTCATTTTATTCCTTTTTATGAGTTTTCCATTGGTTCAAATTTCAAAAAATATTGTTAATGCAACTCATTAACTTAAAACAAACCAATTCTAATTATTTATTGCACAAGATTATTAACTTAACCAGCGCTTTTGTGATTTTTAACCGATTTTTCAACGAGTTTACCGAAGAAACGAACCAAAATCGGCTCAATTAAAATCCGTTAATTGGGGGGCCCCTGCCCTTTTCTTTAAACCTGAGTATA
>JBMYOR010000888.1:0-1381 GCA_049599535.1 Bacteroidia bacterium
TTGTTTTTCACCATTGCCGGAATAAGAGGCGTTAAAACCCGATTGACATGAGTGCCCTACCCATTATTATCAAGAAAGAGTTTCAGCAGATACTTAGAAATAAGGTAATGATACCACTAATGTTTGTTATGCCAGTAGTGCAATTGGTGGTGCTCTCTTTCGCCGCTGACTTTGAATTCAAGAATCTGAATTTATCGGTTGTAGATCAAGATAAAAGCACAGCTTCTCGGGTCTTAATTTCACAGTTTTCATCATCAGGCTATTTTAAAACCGAATACTTTTTCAATAGCACCAGACAGGCCTTGGTTGAAGTAGAAAAAGGCAATACAGATTTGGTGCTTGTAATTCCAAAAGACTTTGAAAATGACAGAAAATTGGGGAAAGCCACCGACGTGCAACTGCTTATAAATGCGGTAAACAATCAAAAGGCGGGTATATCATCAAACTATGCTCAGCAAGTGGTTAATCTTTACAACCAACGCAATATGCAAATGGCCAATATGAGCCAAATGTCGTCCATGCCTTTACAAGTAAGTTTTAGCGAAGGCTATTGGTATAATGCCACGCTTAACTACAAAACCTTTATGGTTCCGGGTATTCTAGCTGTTTTAGTTACCATGCTAACTGCCTTTCTATCTTCAATTAACATTATACGCGAAAAAGAACTCGGCACCATTGAGCAACTAAATGTTACGCCAATTAGCAAGTTTGAATTCATTGTAGGCAAACAAGTGCCTTTCTTCATTATTGGCATGTTCATTTTGGCGGTGGGATTGGTCCTAGCTCGAATCATTTTCGGCATTCAAATTATGGGCAGCCCTGCCCTACTATTTGCCTTTTGCGCTGTTTATGTAGTGGCCATTTTAGGCCTAGGCATGTTGGTGAGCACCCTTACCGAAACCCAGCAGCAAGCTATGTTTGTCACTTGGTTTTTTATGGTCATTTTTATTCTTTTAAGCGGGTTATTTACCCCAATTGACAGCATTCCATCATGGGCAAAAGCCATTAACGTACTTAACCCAATGAAATACTTTGTAGAAGTAATGCGTATGGTAATGCTTAAAGGAAGCGGTTTTGGCTCTATTATTACGCACTTTGGCATCATGTCAGTTTTTGCAGTTTTATTCAACACCCTTGCTGTATTGAGTTATAGGAAGACTACTTAAAGACGTATTAAAACCTGAGTTCGGTTTAAAAAGGGATTCCAACTTTACTAAAGACATGATTTTTAAAGGGTGGCGAAGGAAAAACCTATTTGAAGACAGTGTTTGAAACTAAACTTTGGAAAAGTCTTTTCACGGCTGAAAGATTAAATCTGAATTCGAAACAAATTGAGATTAAATAATCGAACTGGAGCTTTAAAGCACATCTTTTTAAACAA
>JBMYOR010000889.1:0-1380 GCA_049599535.1 Bacteroidia bacterium
TGCTACCAAAGGTTATTATGCCTTCATCATGCCCAGCCATAATCATTACAGGAGTTTGCTTTAAAGCACCATTGTTATACAAGCGTTTTACTTCAAAAGCCATTTGTGGTGTACCATAGGCTACACTTGCACTTGTAGTTGGCATTTTATGCAAGTATTTATCCCAAAGCGCCCTACTATGCACGTGTATTACTGCATTAATTTCTGTAGACAATTCATATACTGCAGCATGTGTTAATGCCTCTGAACTAGCTTTAATAGGCCCTTTACAGGTTAATGTATTTTTTTCAATATCGTAATTTTCAACTACCGTATAATGGGTTTCGTTTAAGGTTTCTATTTGTCCGGTTTGTGTACCACTAATTACAATTTTGCGGTTGGGTAGTAAATATGATATGTTGCCAAAGCCAATAATATCATCATAGGCACCAATTAAATTCATTTTATATAATGAGCTCCTGTAGGCGTTTATTTCAGTAATTAAAGTTGCATCAAGTGGTTTATCTTTAATAAACTCTTGATGGTATTTAATATATCCTTCGTCAATCATAACTTGGCATTGATGGTGCAAAACACGCAAAACAAAATGATTAAGTAAATGCATTCGACCAATTACTTAAAGACATACACTGTAATAACTGCTACAGCAATTTAAGAACTTGCAGTAAAGCTAAAATTATCAAAATCAGTAAAGCCTAAAGTTGATATATTGAGCAAAGCACAGCCATTAATCAAGGTTTTAGCACCAATACTTTGCCAATTTATTGACTAAAAAATGAATTTACATTTCAAAAAATTTAGATGCTCAAAACCATAAAAAGCTTTGCTGAAGCGAGCATTTTTTGTTGCTTAGTTTAGATTTTAACAGTTTTTAAGAGAAAGGCGTGTTGTTGATACACAACATAAACCAAGATTTGCCATTGAGTAATGAGAAGTAAATTTTCTATCATTTTGTTTTTGCTATTGCACACTGCACTTATATTAACGTGTATTGTTGACCTTGTGCCATTATTTGAAGCAGAATTACTTGAAATAGAGCTTGATAATGAAGAGCAAGAACTATTTAATGACTTAGAGCCTTCAAATGCACAATTAATCGCAAATCATTTAAATCAACTATTTATAAATAACAAAGGTGATTTACAAATGGAACATTTAATTGGTTACCAGCCAAAAATTCCGGTTCCACCACCTGAACAACGGCTTTCTCTCTAAACAAAATTCAACACTTATATTTTTTCGTATTTCATTATTAATTCAAAATTTTCATGTTTAAGCATATAAAGCAGGATTTACCCGCTGGCATTACGGTATTTTTAGTAGCTGTACCACTTTGTTTAGGAATTGCATTGGCATCAGGTGCGCCTCCCCTTTCGGGTA
>JBMYOR010000890.1:0-1372 GCA_049599535.1 Bacteroidia bacterium
TAGATTATACCGTTTTAGAATATGTTTATAAGCGTAGCAAGGAGTATAATAGGGCAGGGGGTGCTATGGAGCTAGTGGGCTTAGATGTGCATGATACGTCGAGTCAGCATCCGTGGTCAATACACGTACATAAGCCTAAAAAAAGAACCAAACTTTCGCGCCGGCAAAAGGATCTACAAGCTTTTGCTCATAATAACCATTGGACCTTTGATCCGCAGTTGAATTGGAAAACATCATACATTGAGCAGTATGCTTTTTTTGCATCAAGGCCAGTTGAATTTGAAAAGAACATTATTAATGGCAGCTATAAAGATTTAAATGTAAATTTTCATATTAGTGATTTAACGTTTGACGAAGGGGCCTTATTAGCTACCGAAGTATACCACACCACTGTTCAGATTATTGAATTGCCGTTTGAGATTCCTGTATTTAGCATGGAAAAAGAGCAGTTTGCCGATAGGGTTTTAGAGCTTGCTGGCTTAGGGGATATTGATTTTGAGAAGAACGATCAGTTTTCGAAAAACTTTTTGCTGCATGGTGATGACAAACAAGCGGTTACTCATTTTTTTAATAAAAAACTAAGACAGTTTTTTTTAGACCATGAAATTTATCACTTAGAAAGTGATGGAAACTCAATAATGCTGTTTAAATACTTTAGACTAGCGAGTTTCGAAAACCTTAAAAAAATGATAGAATTTGGGCATGATTTAAGCCAAAAGCTTTTAGAGTCAACCGAGAAGTAACTTAGTTGGAAAGGTATTCACTTGGTATTTGCATACCCATAATTTCGTTTTCCCAAATGCAGTTAAGTATCCACCAACGATCACCATCAAAATACAACTGAAAAAGGTTTACGCCCCTTACATCATAATCAGCGGCCTTAGGGTCAGATTTAATTACATATGTGCTGGTTACATGTGCAATATGGCCAATTTTATCTTTTTTATTAAATATCTCTACTTCATAAAATGAGTTGAGCTTACTGTGATTCGATGATAATTTTATAAACTCATCTAAGCCCATTGTAATCTGCTTTGCTTGTTTTTTACCAATTGGTGTTACCATGGTAAGGTTAGCTCCTGGGTACCATAAACTTTTAAATCTATTCCAGTCTCTTTTTACACCAGCTTCTCCTGATATTACATCGTAAACTGCAGAAACAATACTCTCAGGCGAGTTCGTATCTTTTTTTTGAGCTCCTTTTACTTCGTAAACTTTCTCTTGAGCAAAAGCACCAAATACAATTAAAGAAGATAAGGTAAGCAGCATGATTTTTTTCATGCTGCAAAACTACTTATCTTATTACTTTAACGTTTCCGGTTTCAACATATGTTTCTCCATTTGCAGTGGTAAGCTCAATTATGTAGGTGTA
>JBMYOR010000891.1:0-1372 GCA_049599535.1 Bacteroidia bacterium
GGAAGCAGTACAAATGCAAATAATTCTACCAATTGGGGTGGGGCTTTACCAAATAGTACGATTGACGTAATATTGAAAAATGGTCTTTCAAATTATCCCATTTTATCCAATAGCCTTGATGTAAAAAACATCGAATTTGAGACAGGAAGTAGTTTAAGAATAAGCTCAGGGCGAAGACTTAGAGTTTTTGGAAACTTAAGCGTTGAAATGTCAGGTACTTTAGACCCAGGCGATGGTACTATTGAGTTTGCAGGTAGTGATAGTCAAGTTGTTTCAGGAAGTATTAATAGTCATGTTAAAATCGACAATTCAAATGATCTTCAAATTGAAGATGATGTTTATTTCAAAAGCGTAGAGTTTACCAACGGCGATATAGACTTAGGCAACAATGATATTTACTTATCAGGAACATCAACGGGTGCCGATGCCAGCTCATATTTCAAAATATCGGGTGATGGTACATTAAATTCTTATTTAGATGCTAGTGCCAAAACATTTGATGTTGGTTTTAACCCTTACTTGCCCGTAACCATTGAATGCCCCGATTGCGATGGTTCAGAACTTTTTGAAGTAAGCGTGAGCGACTTGGCTTATCAAAATCCTGAAATATCTGATAATCAAGTATCATCAAATATTGTAACCAATACTTGGAAAATTACAACCGATGCGGCACATGACGTTACAGTTACTTTTCAATGGAATAGCAGTGATGAAGAAAACTTGGGAACAGCCATAAACCTTTCTCAATGGCAAGAAGGGATTGACAATAGTTGGAACACGGGCAGTGTTACTACAAAAACTGGTTCAGGCCCTTACACCATTACCCAAACCATTACGGCTATGAATGGTGGATACTACTTTGTAGTGGGAAATCAAAGTACGGTTTTACCCGTTGATCTTACTCATTTTCAGGCAAGTTGGTTAACAATAGGTCAATCTGCAAAGCTTGATTGGCAAACCGCAATGGAAGAAAACAACAGCCACTTTGAAGTTGAAAGAAGTTTTGACGGTATAAACTACGAAACCATTGGTAGGGTAGAAGGCTTCGGAACAACCTTCGAAACTCAGAACTATCAGTTTATTGATAGATTAGAAAGTCCTTCACATTTTGGGGAAGGATTTAGGAAGGGGCAACTCTACTACCGCCTAAAACAAGTAGATTATAATGGTGAATTTGAATATTCAAAAGTTGAAGTATTAGATTTTGGTGATAATGCCAATCATTTAGTTGTTAGAATAATGCCAAACCCTGTAAAAGATTACTTTACTATTTTAAGCAATTTAAACTCAGAGTTTAGCTTTCAACTTTATAACGCCAATGGCGCAATTTTAAAAGAAGGAACGCAGCCAAAAGTTGATGTTTCAGATTTAA
>JBMYOR010000892.1:0-1369 GCA_049599535.1 Bacteroidia bacterium
TTTTTGTAATGGGCATAGTAGTATATGGTTTTGCAGCTCGGTATAATGTTACCGATAATTATGTATTCTTTTTACCAGCTTATTTGGTGCTTATTATCCTGTTTTCGCTATTTGCCAATCAAGTGGCCATAAAAAGTAAAACCAAAAGCCTTTTAATTTTTGGAATGGCATTAGGAATGCCCATTTTTTATTCAATAGCGCCGTTGGTGGCTTCAAAAACGAGTTTTGGAATTCAAATGAATCAAGATAAAGCCTACAAAGGGGGGGCGTCGTTTTATTTTTACCCGGGTATGCGGTCAAACAACGGAGGCCTTTGGTTGGGGAATAAGATTAAGCAGCAGCACATAAAGCCAGATTTAAATCTTGAAATAGAGCAAAATGCAAACAATGCACTTAAATACCTTGAATATTGGCAACAAGCGCATCATTAAATTCGCATTAATCAAATAATTATTTAGATCTGTCGTTTACCAAATTGCGAAAAACAAAAGCAAATGATCAATTTTAAAGGAATCTCATTTATCCTTTTTTGTACACTTTCATTTTTTGTAGTCAAGGGCCAGGTTCAAATTGGTGAATGGCGTGCCCATTTGCATTATAAAAGGGCGTTTAAAACGGTTGAAGCAGGCGATTTTATTTATTGCGCTACCGAAAATGGATTGTTTCATATTCATAAAGACGACAATACCATGACCCTTTTAAGTAAGGTAGATGGCCTTAGTGGTGTTGAAGTGGTAAACATTGGTTATGATGTTAAAACCGAAAATGTATTTGTAGCTTATAATAACGGAATGGTTGATATGCTCGGTATTAATTACATTGTTCCTATTCCTTACATAGCCAATGCATCATCAATTATAGGAAACAAAACAGTAAACAATTTTTACTTTGATAATGGCTTGGCTTATATGGCTACCAATTTTGGTGTAGTAGTTTATGATATTAATAATAGAGAAGTAAGAGAATCATATTTAAACCTTGATGAAAAAGGCAATCAGCTGGCCATAAATGATGTAGCAGTTTACAATAACAGAGTATATGTGAGTACCAATAATGGCTTAAGGTCAGGTAGTTTATCTGATAATCTTTTAGATTTTTCGTTTTGGCAAACCGATATTACCATGGGCTGTGATGCAATGCAGGTTTTTGAAAATAAACTAATAATACATTTAACCGATAATAGAGTGGTTGAATGGAATGGTGCCGATGTAAAAGATTATGAGCCAATGGCTTGGGCTGTTGTGCGGCATTTAGAATTGCAAAATGAAAAGTTGGTAGTAACCAAAAGCAAAAACATTTTAATTTTTAACCCTAACGGTAAGGTCGATTCGGTAGAGTCAGGCGCACCAGCACATGGCCTTTTAGATAG
>JBMYOR010000893.1:0-1366 GCA_049599535.1 Bacteroidia bacterium
GTTAATTTTTTGTTTGGGTACAATTACTGAACGAAAACGCAAGTCGGTATCAAAAAAATAGTCTAGCAAATCTTTGTAAAAATGGTATTGAGATGTTGCCACATTCGACCACTTAATTTCTCCATAGAAATTGTGCTTTTTCTTTAAATCATTGATACGTTCTGTATGCCGCTTTACTTGGTTATATGCTGAGCTAACACAGCCTAAAAGCATAAAATCTTTGTGGTCGTTTTCTATATGACAACTTTCGTCGCAATAAATATTAAAGGTTTTATTTGACATGGCTCATATTATTTTCAATTTCCTAGTTTTTAATTTTTGAATTACGGTTTACACAAACATTTGCTGTAAAAGGCCTTTTTTAAATTGTTGGGTGAGTGCAATTTGCTGTTGGGTTTGGCTTATTTTGGCATCTATGGCACTTAAAAAGTTGGCGATTTTGGTTTGTTCTTCTATCGAAGGGTAAAACGTTTTTAGTGTACTTAATTGCGGATATTTTAAATTCCAAGTATCAGATGTAAGGCCTTGAGAGTAGCGCCTAAACATAAACACCATAGGATTCCACTTAAATAAGTAGCCCCAATAATTCATATCAACAGGTATTCGCGACATCAAGACAGTATATGCCGGACTTATTATTCCCATATATGGACTAACGCCACTTGCACCTTGCCACATTCTCATAGAATTGTAAACTAGGTCATTAGCTTCTACAACCTTGTAATTGTCCTTATTATCAGAAGAGTTGTCTTTACCTTCAATATCTGAACGTTTTTTGACTCCTTCGTTCATAGTAACCGAAAGTAACTCGTATTCAGGTTTTTTTCTTTCAGAACGCTCGCTAAAAATCTCCCCCAACTTCTTTTGCTCCCAATCAGGATAGTTGCTGCCATCATCTTGCCTAAACCTTAGCTCTTGCGAAAAGATTTGCTGCATGATGCCTTTTTTGTATTGCTCTAATAGCTGCTTTTTGCGTTTGAGCTGGCTTATGCGCTTATCTACCGATGTAAGAAATGATGCTATTTTTTGTTGTTCGGGGAGGGATGGGAGATTTAGGTTTAATGTTTTTAAATCTGAGTTGTAAACGTTACTTATACTGACACCTTTTGCAAGTCTTGAAATCTTCCTTCTTAGTTTCTGATTTATATAATACGAGACGAATGTTGATGAGTAAAATGAATCAACTTTAGGCCTAAGAATATTTATAGTTCTCCCAATTGCTATATCTTTTAATAATAGAGCGGAAGCAGATCCAATATCTAACGGGTCTTCACCAGCCGAAGGCAATAAAATTTCATTACCAAGGCTAAATTTCAGTTCGCTTTTATCCAGATTGGTTCTATTAATGACTTCGTTAATCACTTCT
>JBMYOR010000894.1:0-1366 GCA_049599535.1 Bacteroidia bacterium
TTTTGGTGAGCCTGTTACACAGCACGGGATATACATCAACTGGGAATTTTTAACTGAAGGTGAGAAATGGCCATTACTAAAAGCAGCAACAATTTTAGATGATATAACCGGTGGATCACAGGATACCGTGGTAAGGTTTGAAACGCTTGTTACTCAACCTGTAAGTGATAACACAGAAATTCAGAAATTAGATTACAATGCATATTATGGAAATAATTCAATTTATATGAATGGAATAGTGAAACCGACCTTTATTCAAGTATTTGATATTAAAGGAAGGGTTGTGTATTCCGGTATTGCGGATAATAATATTACGATTGATTTAAGTTCAGAAGAAGATGGCTTTTATATCGTGAATGCAATTGAAATAAAAACAAATAAGCATTTTACCCAAAAACTATATAAACATTGATCTACTTACTTTTTAAAGTAATGGGGTTATCGGGAATAACCCTGTAGGACATTTCAATGGATTGAATTACATGTTTTCTGATCAGAAACGAGCGATTTCAATCGCTCGCATTAAGTACGAAATAAGCGTAAAAATTAATTTTTGACTTTATGGTACAACTCTCGAAACGCCTACAAAATATAATGTAGAATGGTTAATAGCAGCTTATTGCTGTAAACATCCTTTGAATTCAAAAAAAATTTGGCTTTAATTCATACAAAAGGATTCGATGTCTTAGTATTTCATTTTGTAGAACTTTAATTTTAGGCGATTCTACACTTTGAAAATTAACTCCTAGTCAATCTAATCATCTCAACAATTGGGTTCAGCTTTTGAGCATTTAAATTTTTGCTATTAAATTTTTTGTCGCCAACAAGTTGAAGGTAGTCTGAATCGCTATATCCCTGAGTTGCTTTAAGTTTTAATGACATACGAGTTGACAAAGGAGCCAAGGCGCCACTTTCAAATATGGCAAGCCCGCCAA
Organism: Bacteroidia bacterium; assembly: GCA_049599535.1. Lineage (GTDB taxonomy): Bacteria > Bacteroidota > Bacteroidia > CAILMK01 > JACPUW01 > JACPUW01. The sequence goes on from JBMYOR010000894.1 coordinate 936, forward strand.
AATCCCATTCAAAGCCGTAAAACCAAAAAGTAGAATCATTGAGTGTTTCAAGTTCTTTTAATGTTTTACCCACTTTAACACCTTCAAAAGTCTGCCAATATGTATTAGTTGTGGTCACAAACTCAATGCCTGCTAAAGTTGCTGATGTTGTGTCTCCAAATCTCCATTTTACCGATATTTCTTTATCAGTATTCTTAAAAAGTACGGTAACCGGAAACTCCGTAGTGCCCCCTAAACTGTAACCAAATCCTCGAGTAACGTTTTCTTGACCGTAATAATCAACAAGATCTTGTTCAGAATTAAATCTGAACAAATTTTCTAAAAGAGATTCTTCGTCAATTAAAACTTCAGTTTTTTGTAAGGTGTCAATTACTACCGAGTCAGTATTTTTCTCCATTGCTTTAGTTGGAGTATCTATTATTTCATCAACT
>JBMYOR010000895.1:0-1360 GCA_049599535.1 Bacteroidia bacterium
TCACATTTAATATTAAAATAGCTACCAACAAGCCAATGGGAATAAGAGCTTGTAAAGCAGTACCTTTTTTAAATTCACTCATAAAGCCAAATATAGACTTATCAACCAAAAAGCGCTCTTTTCATAAACGAAATGTTAACTTTTAATATTTGGCGGAATAATGAATCAATAGTTTTGTTAGTGATTACAACTTTATTCTAATCCGCCTTCATGATCAAAATCTTAACCGTAGTATTTGCCCTTGCTCTTTTGGTAACAACATCATTTATAGGAAGCAAACAAAACGATGCATCCAACACCGAAAAAACAGACGTTGAAACACCACAGACCGCTATTGCCCCGCAAAACGTTACTGCTCCACCATTGCCCAAAAAACTCACTTTTGCTGGCGAACCCGTGCCCTTGCATGACGATGAAGTAAGAGAACGCCTTGAACGCGAAATTTTAAGCAATACATTTTATCACTCTAAAACACTTTTAATTTTAAAAAGAGCAAACAGATGGAAAGCCCCCGTGCAAAAGATTTTGAAAGAACAAGGTGTACCCGCCGATTTTTTCTATTTGGCAATTGCCGAAAGCGCTTTGAGCAACACGGCCGTTTCGTCAGCATCGGCTAAAGGTATGTGGCAATTTATGGCCAGCGTAGCTAAAGAGTATGGTCTTGAAATTAATACTTATGTTGATGAGCGTAGGCATCCTGAAAAAGCAACCAAAGCAGCCTGCGATTATTTAAATGAAATGAAAACCAATTTTGGCAATTGGACCAACTCTGCAGCCGCTTATAACCGCGGCAAAACAGGCATGAGAAATGCACTTAGAGAGCAAAAAGTAGAAAGCTACTACGATTTATATTTAAACCCTGAAACCTACCGCTACGTTTTTAGAATATTAAGTTACAAGGTAATTATGGAAAACCCCGAAGCGTACGGAATAAGCCTTGACAACTCAGAATTATACACCCCATTTAACTATACTACTATTACAGTTGATACCACAATAAACGATCTGCCCGAATTTGCTAAAAAATATAATACCACATACAAGGAGCTAAAAAGATTAAACCCTTGGCTAGATATTAACGCACGCTACATGTTATACGTATCGGCAGGTAAATCTTATGAAATAAAGGTTCCTAAAGGCAACTAATGGTTAAGCAAACCGTAAATATTGGTAATGAGCAGTTCTAATAACACAAAGCTTACCACTTTAGGGTTTATTGGTTTGGTAGTGCTAATTGCAGGTTTTTTTGTGTGGCAAAAGCTATAAATTATCAAGCCCTAAATTATATTCTATCAAACGTTTTATCACATTGGATTTTGATTTGAAGAGTTTATGTGTTTTACGATGGTGTCGTATATGA
>JBMYOR010000896.1:0-1360 GCA_049599535.1 Bacteroidia bacterium
ATCATGCACCATTGATTTTTTAAAAGCTACCAATGGCCAAGGAACTCAAAATGTAACTTATGGCGATAAAAACTTAAGATTTGCAGGCAATTCAGATTTGGTTATTTACTGCGGCCATGATGGATTGATGGACTTTAATGTGAATGTTGATTACAAGGAGAATACGAAGAAAGTTGACTGCATGATTTTAGCCTGCTACAGCAAAGAGTATTTTAAAAATGATATTAAAAGCGCAGGAGCAAACCCACTTTTATGGACCACACATTTAATGGCGCCTGAAGCCTACACGGTAAATGCAGCCATTGATTCATGGCTTAAAGGCGAAACAGGTTTACAGATTGAAGAACGCGCTGCTCAAGCTTATAATCAATACCAAAAGTGCGGTATAAAAGGGGCTAGAAACTTATTTACAACTGGGTTTTAGCTTACATGCAGAATATATCAATTGGTAAGGTCTATTATTTTTGCTTCAGCCAATAACCAAAATCAATGATTAAGTCCGCGATAATTTTTCTAATGCTGTTTGTTTCTGCTCAAGTCTTATTTGCCCAAACACCACCGCGAATAGAAATTGTGGAAGGTAGCTTTGGTATTAGATTCGAGATGAATGGCAAAAAACTAAGCCCTAGGCAGTTGAAAAATGCTATGAGTGATTACCCAAAGGCAAGCGCCGAAATGAAAATCGCAAAAAGGAACTACAAATTGGCAAGTGTATTTACTTTACCCGGTGGATATTTTATTGGTTATCCAATTGGAACTCACCTTGCTGGTGGTGAAGCCAATTGGAGGCTACTTGGTGTTGGAGTGGGATTAGTAGTAGTTTCATTTCCGTTTTACGATAGATATAAAAAACACGCGATTGAAGCGGTTAAAATTTATAATAAAGAGAGAAAGGAATAACATTGAATAAAACGTTTTTTGAGAATCCATAAAAACAAAATACCAAAGGGTTATAGATATCCAATTAAAACAAACCAAATTGAATTGGCAATAGAGAAGTTTGATATCAAGGGAATAGAATCCATAATTTATAGCAATCAAAAAATTGGAAACGATCTAATTAGTTTTCATTTTAAAGGCTATCACAACAAGAATAAATTAATAGAAAATGGCACATCATTTATTTTCATAAACAAAGTGAAAAACAGCGATTTTGGCCAAGAACTTATAAGTCAACTTCCTGCAAAACTTGAAGAAGGGTTTAAATGGTTACAAACCATGGAGCATCAAAGCGAAGAGTCATCTTATACAATGCAGAATTATTCCTTCAAAATTTCAATTTCAGGAAATAATTTGATTTCAGATTTGAAAAGGGAATAAGTTCGATGGCATTGACAATTAAAGAAACAAAAAAAGGCCG
>JBMYOR010000897.1:0-1358 GCA_049599535.1 Bacteroidia bacterium
CAAAACTTCTTTAATCTTTTGATCATAAGAGATAAAACCTTGAGCCGATAAAATCACCAACAAGGTTTGGATACTTTCAATTCGATCTACTCCAAAATAGCTTGTTAGTTCATCTTCAGTATAAATTCTTTTTTTATACACGAGATAAAGCTCATTCATTTTAAAAATAGGATTGTAGGACATAGTGCCCTTCATTTTGTCAAACCTTGCCCTACTAAAATAGTTCATTGATTCAAAGGTGGCTCTACCATCGGGGTCGCGTCTCGATCTGATTTCAAAAAAGCTGCTATCGAGGTAGCAATCAAAATGATCGGCATACATTTCTAACTGATGGTATGTATTGCTAAACGGAGGCATTACCGCTTCGGCCGGCGAAAGGGTAAGTTGTATATGGCCAGATTCTCGTTCAAGGTTAAGAATTATGTTTGGATGATAAATCGAATCGTTTTCGATGTAAACTGTTGCGGCGCATTTGCCAGCGATAATTTCATTAGGTCTGATTAAAAAATCGTATGAATATAAATTCATAAACTTTTTATCGTTTCGTAAAATGGTGAGTTTAGCTGGTGTATAACCTGCACCTGATCCTACAATAGTGCGGCCTTCCATTCCAAAGCCACCTTTGTAAATTAAATAATAGTCAAGATCATTTAACTCAAATTTTTGCTTAAACGAGCGAAACTTAGGAAAACTAGCCTTCTCTTTTTTACCATCGAGTTGGTCAATTAAATTACCTGCTATTGGTTCACTGTATGCATCTAAATTGTAAAATTCAACAGAGTCGGCCTTATAGCCATTCGAGTTCATGTCAATTTTATAGCTACTTAAATTGGCGTATACATCTGATGAAGATAATCCTACACGCTCCCAAGTAACTTCGCCTTCTTTACCTCTCCATTTATGACTTTCAATGTAATATTTACCGCTAGTGCCACTAATTTGCATTGTATCGTTTTTGCCACTTAAAAAAAGCGTAACATTCTCAAATTCGAGATATGGAGCCTTTTTCATTTTTAGACTTGCTACATTTTCATCAACCGACCAAATTTTACCCCCTTTACCAGAAAGCTCTTTTTTTGAATTAAAAGCTTCAAAAAATCGAATAAACTTTCTGATCTCAGCTTTTGAACGCTTGAGTTTAATTAGGGTATCGGTTATGTTTAAAAATTCAACATACGATTCTTCACTTATATCATTTTTATAAAATGAATTAGTTGTTTGTAAAAAAGTATTAAAGTCAGGATTGGGTATAAACCTTTCTTTTAATGCAGAAATTTTAAAATCAATTTTTTGAACTTCTTTATATAAATCTTTACCATGAACGGTTAACGCATAACCTGAATTTCTTCTTTCAAATA
>JBMYOR010000898.1:0-1354 GCA_049599535.1 Bacteroidia bacterium
GCCTATTTGCATTGAACAAATAGGCTTTTTGCTTTTACGGGGTAAACTTAGGGTAAACAGAGCAATATCATTGCTTGAGTAACTATAGCAATTTTTTATTCGGTGAATTTAAAATTTCGTGATTCATCGATATTTTAAATAAGAAGTACGTCAATTCTAACACTAATTACAATTTGAGTGCAAATTGCAGTTAATGAAAAATGCTAATGTATTAGTGAATGATATGAGAAATTTTGACCTTGAACCAAAACAGTATTCATATCAACACCAAAATGATCTGATGCGTTATAAAAGGCTGTTTGAGTTAATGCCCACAGGGTATTATTTGTCAACTCCAGCCGGTTATTTTAAAGATGCAAATCCAGCTTTTATTAAAATGCTTGGCTATAAAGATCTTTCAGAACTTAAGCGAGTACATATTCCTTCTCAGGTTTATGTAAATGAATCAGAAAGAAAAGTAAGTGATTATATACCTGATTTTGATGAAGAAATTGATGTATACAGGTTAAAGCGAAAAGATGGTCAAATTATTTGGCTCGAAGATCACTCTAGGTACATAAAAGATGAAACCGGCAAAGTGATTTTGCATGAAGGAATATGTAAGGATATAACGGAAAGGGTTAGGGCAGAAGAGTCAATTAAAAAGTCTCAGCAAACCATTAATTTTTTAATGGATTTGGGCAAAAAGTTTATCAATTTACCACCACAACGGTTTGATAAAGAATTAGATATTGCACTTACCAAAGTGGGCGAAATTTTAAGGGTTGACCGCGCATTTATTTTCGATTATAATATAGCAGAAAGCACATACTCCAATACACATGAGTGGTGCGCGCCAGGGGTGAAGTCGCGCATTGATCAACTTCAAAATAGGCCCTTAGCGCATATTAATGATTGGGTTGAGCTGCATAAAAAAAACGAGAAAGTAACTATACATAGAGTTGAAGATTTAGAAGATAATTCCATTATAAAAAATGAGCTTTCGAGACTTAAAGTAAAAAGTTTGATTTTGTTGCCAATAATGAATAAAGGGCATCTTTTAGGCTTTGTTGGCTTTGAATCAGTTAAAAATTATTATTTATTTACCGAAAATGAAGAAAATATATTAGAGCTTTTTGCTGAACTTATAAGCAACTTAAAAGAGCGTATTAGCACCATGAGTGCACTTGAAAAAGCAAAGGCCAGCTCAGAAAATGCCAGCAGGGCAAAAACAGAATTTTTAGCGAACATGAGTCATGAAATTCGGACTCCAATGAATGCCATTATTGGGTTTACCGAGATTCTAATGGATTCTAAGCTTAATGATGTGCAGCGGGAGTATTTAAGAACCGTACATGATAGCGGCAAGAGTTTG
>JBMYOR010000899.1:0-1353 GCA_049599535.1 Bacteroidia bacterium
CTCAACCTTAGATTTTGGTAATTGAGGTCTAAAGTCAAATCTTCTATATATAGTTCTTTTAATATTTTTAAACCAATAATTATGATTTCAGCTTTCATATTTAATTAAAGTTCAAAAGTAGCTTTATGTTTATTTGTGGCTGGTGCAATGTAATTATGCTGTTTAGTTAATCTATTAATTTTACCGAGAGGGTTTTATCGTTTACGTCAATTTTGTGTACTACATCAATACCATTTAATACATAGCCTATTATAGTATACCTGCCATTTAAGTGTGGGGTGTAATTGTGGGTTATAAAAAACTGGCAACTTTCAGTGTCTTTACCTGCCGATGCAATACCCATGGCTCCTTCGGTATACTCGTTTAAACTATGTTCAGAGCGTAACGTGCCTTTAGCACTACCTGTACCATTGCCAAAAGGGTCGCCACCTTGAATTACAAAATTGCTCACCACGCGGTGCCAGATCAAATTGTCGTAAAAACCGTCATTAGCCAATTTACATATATAGGCCACTGTTGATGGGGCATTTTCAACATCTAATTGAATTAAAATATCACCTTTTTGGGTGCTTATATTGAGTAGTTGATTTTTTTTAATGCTTTTAGCAAATTGCCAATCAGTTGGATTATTGTATGCAATGGGCAAAGTTTTTAAGTTGATTTGGCCAACTTTACATAGCTGTTTTAATTTGGCTAGTTCAAGATGAGTTTCGTAATAAAGGGGAATTGGCCATTTTTTAAGTAAACTATCTAGTTTTTGTACCATTTTAGCATTACCAGCCATTTTAAAAGCTTTTTGCTGCAAGTGCATGGCCGCTGTATATACTCTGTAACCATCATTAGCACTAAGGGCATCTGTTGCAATTTTAATAAGGTGGGTCATTTTTTGGCTGCCTTTAGGAGCAGCCAAAATTTCATCTTCGAAGTTTTCAGTGGCTCTGCAAACTGATTCGAGGCATAAGGTTTTAGCAGTTGCATCAGTTTCAGTAAAATATAAGTTAATGAGCGAATCTAATAAACCATGATTTTGGCCCATAATACCATATAATTCGCCCTTTGCCCATTTGTTTGGTGCTTTATCTACGCTTTTTAAAACTAATGAATTTGCTACACTACTTTTATTTAAATGTTTTAATTGAGCCAAAACCATTTGATTTGCCGCTTGCCAATGTGAGCATTTACGGTAAAGAGAATCAATTAAAATTAGATCAGAATTTGTGCTGAAATTGGCAAAATATTTGGCTGCAGCAATTTCAAGGTGATGGTTTTTATGCCCAATTAATTGAGATATGCTTGCTTTTGTTTTTTGGTAATTGGTGCTATTTAGGGCTTGTATTAAAGCTACTTTTACCC
>JBMYOR010000900.1:0-1342 GCA_049599535.1 Bacteroidia bacterium
CAGGTAGTGGTAAGGTAATTTTTGAAGGTTCAAACGCCGAGTTTTTAAAATCAAATATTAGTGGTTCGGGCAAAGTTGAAGCTTTTAATATGCCAGTTAACATTGCTGATGTAAAAATTGGTGGCTCAGGCAGAATAGAACTTTTTGTAAATGATGAATTAAGTGCCAATATTACCGGAAGCGGAAATGTTTATTATAAAGGTAACCCCAGCGTTGATGCCAATGTAACAGGCTCGGGCAAAGTGGTAAAAGAAGATTAAAACAAACCATTAAACCAACAAATCAGTAAATAGCTCCATATAGGAGCTATTTGCTTTTTATGCTAGTACAAAGTAGCTAAAAGTCAACCGTGTCAGGATTTAAGCCTGAGCCACCAATAAAAGGAAGTTTATTTATTGTAGAAATATCATCATCAGAAATGGTGAATTGGTTCACATTTATATTTTCTGATATTCTGCTAGGGGTAACTGATTTTGGCAGCGGAAGTACATTGTTTTGCAGCGCCCATTTTATGCAAAGTTGTGCTACTGATACATTGTAAAATTTTGCTATTGTTTTGAGGGTCTCATTTTGCAAAAGTTTACCCGTACCCAATGGGCTCCAAGCTTCAATTAAAATGTTTTCAGCGTTACAAAACGAAACTACATCTTGTTGCATAAATCCAGGGTGATATTCTATCTGATTTACCATGGGTTTAATATTTGCTTTAACAAAAAGACTTTTTAAGTGATGGGGTAAAAAGTTGCTAACCCCAATGGCCTTAAGTGCTCCTTGTTCGTACAGGGTCTCAAGGGCTTTCCATGTTGAAGCATTAATTGTTGCCCAGTTGTTAAATTGCTTTGCATTAGCAGGCCAATGAATCAGCAATAAATCTATATAATCTGAATCGAGCTTTTCAATTGATCTTTCAAATGAGCTCATTGTAAGATCGTAACCTCGAGCCTTATTCCAAACTTTAGTGGTTATAAATATTTCATTTCTTTTAATACCACTTTCTTTAATCCCTTCACCTACTCCAAGTTCATTCCTATAAATAGCTGCAGTATCAATATGTCTGTAACCCGATTCAATGGCATTTACAACTGCTTGTTTGGCAATTTCGCCATCAGGGGTTTGCCAGGTACCAAAACCAATTGAAGGAATTTTAATACTATTATGTAATGTATAAGACGTACTCATATTATTATTTTAAAAGCAAATTTAAAAACAAGAAAGACGCTGATTTATAATTGTTATTGCCAAAGCAATAATCAAATTGAGCAGCAACAATAATCTGGATTAAATTTTTAACTGAAGTTTCGGAGATAAATATAATGCGATTTATGTTAACTGTTTGGGCTTA
>JBMYOR010000901.1:0-1338 GCA_049599535.1 Bacteroidia bacterium
GTATGAACCGAGATAAAGCTACAGTGGTAAAATTCGACGGAAGCAAATGGACTACCGTAGGCCAAAGAGCCTTTACAATTGATGGCGCCTACTACTTTGGCCTAGAAATTACCAGCAAAGACTCATTATTTATAGGCTTTAGCGATGGCGACCAAAGCGGTAAAGGCAGTGTAATGAAATGGGATGGCACCCAATGGAAATATGTGGGTAGCCCAGGATTTACCGATGGTTTTACATCTGAGATTTCACTGACTATTTCGCCAAACGATTCACTCTATTTTGCATGTAGAGATCAAGGAAACAACAGCTATGCTACTGCTTATAAATTCAATGGAAACGCTTGGGTTGGCTTGCCCAAAAACACATGGATAGGCGATGGCGGTTACAGTGTATCGCTTGACATTGACCAAAACGAAACGGTTTATATGGCCTATTACGAAGGTGATGATTATAGAACTGTTGTAGAAAAACTAGTAAATGGCAAATGGGAACTTTTAGGCAATCAAAAAGTCTCTGCAGATGAAGTAAATTATGTGTCGTTTGAACTTCAATACGATAGCATCCCAACGGTTGCTTACGCCGATTATGATGTAAATGGCAAAGCAAGTGTAGCGCAATTTAAAAATGGAAAATGGCAATATTTAGGCAGCCAAGGCTTTACGGCTGATGAAAGCAAAGAGCTTGACCTTGAATTTGACAACAATGGCATACCATTCTTAAGCTATAAAGACAATGCCAACCAAAAAGCCAATGTGGTACAGTTTGCACCATATTCTCCGCTTATTGGCACAGGCACAAGTGTTTATGCTAAAGAATTTGCCCAAGTACAGGTAATTGCCACCAACAGCAATGGCTGCGAAGCGCGCGATACCATTACTATTAGAGAACCTTTAGATCTTTATTTAAGCATTAATGCCGATCAGGCCAATGTTTGTAACGGACAGTTTAAAGGTTCGGCATGGGTAAAAGTATGTGGTGGTACCGCACCTTACACCTATTTGTGGAGCAATAATGCCACAAATGATACCACAGCCGGATTGCGCGCGGGAACCTATACTGTTACCGTAACGGATGCTAAAGGATGTACCTATTCTGCTGAAATAGTTGTTAGTGAACCGCCAATATTGGATTTAACCATTTCTGGAACAAATGTAAATTGTTTTGGCGGAGATGATGGAGAAACAAATGTAGTTGTTAGTGGTGGCACACCTCCATATAATTATTTGTGGAGCGATCCTGCCGCACAAACTACAGGTACTGCTACAGGACTTTCCGCAGGCACTTATTCTGTAACTGTAACCGACACCAATCTTTGTACAATGGAAAGCTCCATAAGTA
>JBMYOR010000902.1:0-1332 GCA_049599535.1 Bacteroidia bacterium
TTACCGACCCCGGCTTCATCATTTGAACCATTTCTTCAGTTACCAAAATGGGAGCTCTACCTTTCATAGCTCTAACAGCTCCAATTACTACATCGGCTGTTTTTAATGCATTTTGCAAAACTTTTGGATGAGTAACACTGGTAAAAACAGGTACATGCAAACCATTAATCATTCGCTTAAGTTTTGATACACTATTATCAAAAACCTTAACCATAGCGCCCAAACCCAATGCCGTACGTGCTGCGTATTGGCCCACCGTACCGGCACCTAAAATCACAATCTCTGAAGGCGGAATACCAGAAATACCACCTAACATTACCCCTTTGCCGTGTTTAATGTTTGAAAGATACTCTGAAGCTATTAAAATACTTGCGCCTCCAGCAATTTCGCTCATGCTTTGAACCACAGGATATCCGCCTGTTTCATCTTTTAGCATCTCAAACCCAATGGCCGTTACTTTTTTTCGCATCAATTGATCAAGGCAACCTTTGTCTAAGTAAGGCGCATGTAAAGCCGACATTAATATTTGCCCGTGTTGCATTAAATCTATTTCGGCAGATGTAGGAAAAGCCACTTTTATGATAATGGGGCACTCCCAAACTTTATTTACATCTTGAGTAATTTGAGCACCGGCTTCGCTATAATCATGATCATTAAACTTAGCGCTTTCTCCGGCACCGGCTTCCATTACCACATTATGCCCGTTTGCCACTAATAAATGTACTGCCTGTGGGCTTAGACCAATTCGTTTCTCTTGGTTTGTGGTTTCATTTGGCACCCCGATTTTTAAACCTCCAGATTTCTTTTTTACTTCAACTAAACTCTCTTTGGGTTGTAATACTGCCTTTTTTGCTAATTCGCTAAATTGTGATTTATGATCTGCCACGTGCCTGCTCAAATTATTCGTTATCAAATTTAATGAAACCGTATCACGAAATTTGCACTCCTTAGTACCCCAAAACTTAAAAATAGACGTTAATGGTTTTGGTTGTAAATTATTACTTTAAATGAAAAACCTGCTTTTTATTTTTTTAGCTTGGTGTACTGCAAGCTGTACTACGGATGAACCCACATTACAAGGCCCTACGTGGAGAGTAACGAGGTACACAAATTACGATAACGAAATCACTAAAAATGGCATTGCCTGCTTGGTAACATTTTATGATAGCAGCGCCATGGTATACCTTGATGTAAATCAATGTTTTAACCGATATGAACTAGGCAAAAATGGTGCTGTTTTTTTTGAAGAAAATGGCGGTTGTACAGAAGCTTGTTGCGATGAACCTGAATCAATAGAGGCGATGAGTTTACTTTTTAAATCCACTCAGTTTA
>JBMYOR010000903.1:0-1330 GCA_049599535.1 Bacteroidia bacterium
ATTCTGAAGAAAAGCTGCAAGTTTTTGGAGCCAAAATCGAAGACCGCTTTGGTAAACTGCCTGAAAAAACTAAAAACCTGCTTTTTACCATGAAACTTAAGTGGCAAGCACAAGACATGGAAGTGCAAAAAATATTACTTAAAGCTGGTAAAATGTTTGTGCTTTTGCCACCGCAAAGCGACGAGAATTTTTACCAATCAGAAACCTTTGGCAAGTTTTTAGCCTATTTGCAAGATCACCCACGCAAGGTTAGATTAAAACAAAAAGAAAATGGAGCTCAATTGGTTTTTGACAATGTTAAAACAGTACAAGGCGCTTTTGATTACCTACACCAAATTTTGGATTATGAAACGGCACATTAGTATTTTTTTACTGCTATTTTTAGCTTTCTCGCTCAAAGCACAGTACAGTTTTCAGTGCATATCAATTGATAGTTTAGAAAAATACAATAGTTTTTATACACACATAATTGCTAACTCAAATCAATTAATTGTGGCCGAAGCCGGCTACACTGCCAATTGGTTTAGGTTTAAAATTGATGTAAACCACGGCAAGCACCTAGGCAGTGGCCAAATCTATTTTGATAGACATAAGGTGTATGAAAATAACAACGAATTGATAATTACCTTATCTAATTATTTAGGCGATGTGCTTGATGCCGATACTATAATAGTGCCAAAGCCGCAAACCATAAGGCTCAACTATTTGCACGATTTTCCGAATGTAAACGAACGATTAAAGTTAGATTTAGGCTGTATTTTTAATAATGGGCATGCAGCACGAGTATCTCAAGATCCAGGATTTATATGGAATGATTTTACGCTCACTTGCCGAGGAGATACGTTTAACCCAGAGTTCTTTTTTGTACCCTATTTTGCCGATAGCCCTGAATATGTTTATGTAAAAGCTACTTTTAATTATGATACAAGCATTTGGCATGGGTTTAATATACCGTGCACTTACAGCGATACTTTGCATTTTGACTTTAGCGGTACTGATGGTGAAAATGGACGAAATGGCCAACATGGTAATAGTGAAAACGCATATGGTTATGATGGCGATTTTGGTACTAATGGCGGTAATGGCAGCGATGCCATAAATTTAAACCTGGTAATTATACCATTAGAGTCTGAAAATGAAGTTTTGCTAAAAGTTTTACTGCTAAGCGATTGGTACCAGCATTACTTTTTTATTAACCCAAATAAAGGTAAAATTAAAGTTGATTTTGACGAACTTGATATCGATGCTATGACAATCTCAAGCCATAAAATTTATGGTCCTCAAGGTATCGCTGCATTAATTGTAAATAAAAAAATTGATATCTTTCCTC
>JBMYOR010000904.1:0-1324 GCA_049599535.1 Bacteroidia bacterium
GCAATACCGTCAATACCAATACCATTGCCACGTTTGGCAGCAATTAAACTTGAAACAAAGGTGCCGTGATCAGCCTCAGGCCCTTCAACATTATTATTGCCATAGTTGACATCACTTAAATCGTTATGGTCGTCACCTGATGCATCTCTACCGTTAAAATCAAGGTTTAAGTGGTAGTTTACATAAACGTCTACTTGTTCTGATGCGGCCTCTAAACTTTTATCTATTCCTTTACTTCTAAAAAACCATACCATTCTTTTGGCCTTAATCATATCAGAATCTTCGGGTTTGTATTCTTCAAGTTCGGTTAAGGTAAAGTCTTCCTTGCCAAGGGCTATGGTAAGTAGTTTTACATTAAAGTTGTATTGCTCTTTTGCGTTGTCAATTTCTTCTTTTTGTTGTGAGAAATTGGCCATCATTTTTTCGTGCTCTTTTAATGCTCTTTTATACATTTTAAAAAGCTCTTTATCACCTTCGCTTACATCGGCACCAGTTTTACCATCAAACTTTGATTTATTATCTCTAATTATTCTAGTTAACTCAAGGCTTTCGTTTACCACAAGTTTACCATCTGTACCGCCTAAAAAATTCCAGCCGTGTATGTCATCAATATAGCCGTTTTTGTCATCGTCAATTCCATTGCCAGGAATCTCTTTTCGGTTAATCCATATTTGCCCTTGCAAATCTTCGTGATCAGTATCAACGCCGCTATCAATAACCGCCACAATTACTTTTTTGGTAGGTTTTTTACCGGATAATAGCTCAGTGTAGGCTTTGGTTGTTGCCACACCAGAAACTTTTGTATTGTCGGGCGATTGATTATACCAGTTTAGTGTTTCGGCTGATATAGAGTCGGTAGTGCCCACTTTGGGATACTGCGCTTTAGCCATAAACCCAAGACCTATAAGTGGTAGAATTAATAATGCTTTTTTCATAAATATAAATTGGATTTCAAAAGTGCCTTTTACTGCTGATTTATGAAAATAAATCTTTTTGAATGGTGCATAATCACGTTTAAAGGTTGGGTATGGCAGCCTAATGCAATAGACTATTTTGCTGTTGGTTTGTGTGTTTAGTGTTGTGCCCAGTTTTATTCATCCCATGTCCAAAGTCCAAGTTCTTGGTATGCCATTAATGTTTGTTCAAATGCTAATTGCTCTTTATTCTTATCACTGGCACTTTCTATCCAATGAGATAGATTTTCAATAAATGGTTCAATTTCTTTTAAGTGTTTAAGCTCTTGGGTAGTTGCTTTTTCAAAAAAGTGATTTCTTAAAATGCTATTTGTAATGCCCCAATGTTTCGCAATAGGTATTAATAAATG
>JBMYOR010000905.1:0-1324 GCA_049599535.1 Bacteroidia bacterium
TGAAAGGCATTTACAATACCAAAGGAAATGTGCTGCTACCGGTTGAATACGATATAATAAAGCAATATTATGGCAATCCGTATGCGCTGGTGAGAAAGGAAGGCAAGTGGTCTTATATAAATTCGGCTGGTAAACTGATTTGCGAGCCCATTTACGATGAACTCTACAGTTTTAGTAGGGGGTATGCCACGGTGGTGCTCAATGGAAAACAGGGTTTAATGCACACTTCGGGAAAAATGATGCTGGCTCCTAAATACGATCTTGTATATTATAACAGAAGCCGTTATGGTTATATTGATGTGAAAGAAAATGGCCTTTGCGGTTTAATGAACTTTAAAGGGGAGTGGGTTTGTAATCCAAAATATACATCAATTGGCAAGTATAATAATGAGGGCATTGCCATAGTAATGTTAGAAACAAATGGCATTAGGCACTACGGAATTATAAATACTAAAGGTAAAGAAATTGTACCACCTAATTATGATGAATTATTAATAGACAACCTTAGAATTAATGCCACAAAAAACGGTGCGGTAGTGCAATATACCTTGCAAGGTGAGTGTTTAAACTGCGATTAATGAATAAGCTAAAAATAATATCAGTAACTATAATGCTCGTTGCCGCTATTGTGGTGCTCTCTAAGGGTGTTCTATTAAACGATAGAATTGATCTTGACAGTTTAAGTGCTGTAAAACTTTACTCGGATTGCGGATTAAAAGATAAGTTAAATTTTAAGGCTTTTGAAACTGCCATTGGTAGAATTGAACATAATAAAGCAGTTAAGAAAAACGCATTAATGGTGATTATTGACTTTAGTTTACCATCAACAAAAGAGCGCTTTTATGTAATTGACCTTAAAAATAAAAAGCTGAACTACCATACGTTAGTAGCTCATGGCCGAAATACGGGTGAAAACATGGCCAAGAATTTTTCTAATGTAAACGGAAGTAAAAAAAGCAGTTTAGGTCTGTTTGTAACTGCCGAAACCTATACTGGCAAACATGGCTATTCACTAAAGCTTGATGGGCTTGATAAAGGAATTAATGATAATGCGAGAGAAAGGCTAATTGTGATACACGGAGCTGATTATGTAACACCTGAATTTGCCAAACAACAAGGTAGGTTGGGCCGCAGCTGGGGTTGCCCTGCTTTGCCGCCTGTGCACACCAAAAAGATTATAAATGCCATTAAAGGAAGATATCCTTTATTCGCTTATTATGAATAGATAAGTGATTTGAATTTTGTCTACACTCAGCTTAAGGGTTACTCAAGGATTGCCACAAATTACATGTGCCAATTGAGCGAGCAGGGCCAATACAATTAG
>JBMYOR010000906.1:0-1320 GCA_049599535.1 Bacteroidia bacterium
TGGTTCTCTTGCTTGCCTCCCATAATTAAGGTGGCCATAGGGTCTCCTTGTTTTACAATGTGTACCCTATATAGAGCTTGGTGTTTGGGTAAAAAATCGGTTTTAAAACTGAAAGCTCCGTTTTTGTCAAGGGCGGCTTTTCCAACAACAAAGTCTTTGTTGAGCGTGTGCATGTCTTCAAAAGATGGCAAAAGCGACAAGTATGCCACTTTTTGCCATGTGCTGTCTAAAGCAATTTTGCCATTAAAACTTGCTTTTGCTTGCTGTAAATTCAGAAATAAGCAAAAACCTAAAAATGCATTTTTGGCTAGGTTCTTATTCATTTGTTGTTTCAAGACTTACCATTGAACTCACTCTTAGGTTACCTTCAGTTTTGCTTGGAACTACCTTTATCTTCCAAGTGCCAAGCTGTGCGTTTTTAAACGTTAAATTCAATTTCCCATTTTCTGATTGGTCGTTTTTATTGTCTTTACTGCCTAATTTTAATTTACCCATGCTTCTTCCATTTGGGTCAAGTAAAATAGCTTCAACACTGCCGCTCTTTATACTGCAATAAACGGTTATCAGCAAATTCGTAGCAACTTCAGGCACATCAATTTCAATGTATTGTGTAATTGATTGCACATTTAGTTTAATGTTTTTGTCAATGCTTAACGAGCCCGATTGCGCAAATAGATTGGTGCTTGTTGCTAGTGAAATTACCAGCAAAGTGAATACAGATTTCATGAAATTATGATTTTGGGTTAGGTTCACAAATGTGCTGGCTAAGCACACCATTATGCAAAATTTAGGGTTACCAAAAGCTAACTATAAAAGAATGATTTTAGTATTAAACCTATGGTGTTGTGCTTAAAACAGCGAAACTTGAAATAAGGTTGTGAGCTCATATTAAGTTGAACAAACTTTTTGGCTCCAGCCATTTTCAAATAGTTATAAGCGCTTAAACCAATTTGCAATTAGGTAGCTGTAGTACAATTGTGTGGCGCTGCTATTGTTGTAAGGGCTATAGTTTAATTTAAGGTATTGGTGGTATAGTGAGTGCTAAGATTTTTTAAGGCTATTAATAGGCAGGCAGTTGTTGTGATTTGAATGAATAAAATGCGGTTTGTGGGATCTGCCAATTGTTGGAATGTCTTTTTGGCCTGAATAGCACATTCGTTGCCAGTAGAGTACAAATCCAAGAAGGTAAAAAAGTATTATGATTCCCCTCAATCATACCACAACCAAACAAATAGACCTGCGCGCATTTGTTTGCCCCCTTCTAACTGCCCCGCAGGCGGAAGAACAAGTTCCCTTCCACCTGGGGAAGGGTTAGGGATG
>JBMYOR010000907.1:0-1318 GCA_049599535.1 Bacteroidia bacterium
GTTAGGTCTGCCAAAACCAATTACGTGCAAAAACTTATTGTAGAGTAGCAAACAGTTTACACTAGTACAATAAGGTGATACTTCTATTTAAGTAAGCCTTAGTTTTGCCTTAAATTTTCAAGTATGAGAAAAATTTTATTTTCAGTTTTTGCCGTAATTTTCACTTTGTCTATTTCGGCCCAAGATATTGGTGTTGGAGAGCTAATTTATCCTTATGATAATTACGCCGAATACGAATTATCAAGCTATGTACCCGTTTATTGGAATTTTAAAAACTATGGTGATGATACTCTCGAAAATAGAGTTATTACACTAGAGCTGCTAGCAGAAGGTAGCTCACCAAGATTTACCCAGTTTAGAGCCAATATTACCAAAGATTTTGTAGGCCCAATAGATGATAGAGATCCCGTGTTTTATCAATATGGTTTTCATGAACTTTTTGGAATTGAAAGTGTGATGGGAATAATTACTCCAGAACACGCTGCAGGAGACACCATTGAGATTTGTGTAATTGCTTCAGTTGAAGGTGATGTGGATCGTAGCAATGATACAGCCTGTTTTCACATAGTGCTAAAAGAGTGGCAAAACCGTGATTTAGTAGTACATATTTTAAACCCAGAGCCTAAATCTGAAGTACATCCAAACCATTCAGTAACTTTTGATTTAGGAATAAGAAATGCAGGAGAAGTTACTTATACAAGAGATAGCGTTTACCTGCAAATGGCTTTTGAAAAAGATGGTCAAACCATGGATTTGGTAAATGTGGCAAAAAAAATAGATAGCGAAATTATAAGCGGAGATAGTGCTATAATAACTTTAGATGTGCCTTTATCTAAAAACTTTCCTTTGGGCGATTTTTATGTTGGATTTAGAGTAGCATGGTTGAGCGATGATGGAGTTTTTGAATTAGGAGAATCAAATACTGATAATAACATTAGATACACGCAATTATCATGTATGGCAAGTTCAATTGCTGACTTACCGCAACTTAATTTAAAAGCATTTTACAATGGCGAAAGCATTATAGTTAGCGGTGATTTTTTTAATGCTTCAGAACTAACTTCAACACTTTATTCATTAAACGGGCAAGTAATTGATCAACAAAAACAATCGATTAATCAAAATACTACCATTGCTTTTAATTACAATTTAGCTACCACGGGTGCTTATATTTTAGTTTTAAAAGCTGATAACGGAAGAGTGTTTAGTCAAAAAGTATATATCGATTAGTATCAAAAAAAACATTAATTCGTAGAAAAAAGGCATCTAAAAAGATGCCTTTTTTCATTTAAAGCCGTTAATTCAGAAGTTCTAACGG
>JBMYOR010000908.1:0-1315 GCA_049599535.1 Bacteroidia bacterium
TTATAAAAAATAGCCACTCTTCAAGCGGTAAGTTAATTAAGTCTACACCCAATAAGTGATCTTGGTTAAAACTCCACACACCGTTTTGGGTAAACCAAACATCCCAAACAATAAAAAACACCCCTACAATTGATATTGAAACCAAAAGGTATTTCCAAAGCTTATAAAACGCTACTTTTTTATCAAAAGAAAGCACCATAGGAAAAAAAATGGTGCCAATATTGAGTATTAGATAAGTATATTTTCCGCTTAAAAGCTCGCCCACTAAAATACATTTAGTTGGTGTTTGAGATAGGTTTGCATGAGCAAATACAGCTTTTTACCATTAGGCACACGCACTCTCTCATTTTTAATTACCTCAGGAGTTAAGCTTTTTATTTTGTTAAATAATCGCTGATAATAAACAAAAGCTAAGTAAACCCCTCTCCTTGCACCAGTAGGCAACTGCATTATACCTTCATAAGCTTCATCAAAATCTTTTTGAATATCATTTTCAATCGCTCGTTTGGCATCAATATTAAAGCTATCAAAATCTACACCCGGAAAATATACTCTGCCGCGCTCATAAACATCATCTTTTAGATCTCTTAAAAAATTAACTTTTTGAAAAGCAGAACCGAGTTTTCTGGCAGGTTCTTTGAGTCTGATGTATTCATCTTTATTGCCTTCAACAAATACACACAAGCACATTAGCCCCACAACTTCAGCGCTGCCATATATATATTTTTCGTAACCTTCTTGCTGATAGCTTTCAAACGAAAGGTCCATTTCCATACTATCTAAGAATGAATCAATTAGATCATAAGGAATATTATACTCATGTATTACTTGCTGAAACGAATGCAAAACAGGGTTTAAACTAATTCCATTGTTTAGTGCTTTGTAAGTATCTTCTCTAAACTCATGCAGCAATTTTCGTTTATCGGTATGATGAAAAGTATCTACTATTTCATCGGCAAACCTTACATACCCATAAATTGAGTATATAGGATCATGAAAACGCTTATCTAAGCTTCTGATTCCCAGTGAAAAAGATGTACTATAGGCTTTAGTAATTAGTTTACTACACTGCCTGCAGGTTTGATGATATAGAGCTAACATGGTCGTGGTCTTTTAAGATTCTTTCGGTTACAAGTTTTGAGCTTACTACTACCATTGGTAGGCCAGTGCCAGGTGTGGTTGACGCCCCCACGTAGTATAAATTACTCAAGTTTTCGTCTTTGTTACTTGGCCTGAAATAGCCAATCTGATTTAGATCATGCGCAAGTCCTAAACCGCTACCTTTATACAAATTGAATTTTTCTTCCCAATCTTT
>JBMYOR010000909.1:0-1303 GCA_049599535.1 Bacteroidia bacterium
ACTTGGTTTTTTTCAAGACTAAGAAAAAAAGTAGTGGGGTAGCCCACATTTTGGCCGCCACTTAAATTACCTAATAGCTCTCGTGGCGTAAGGTTATTGCCCGATACATTGTATTGCCCTTTTAATTCAGGATTAAATTTAATGGGTACAAAATGCTTGTTTATGTAGCTGATAACGTTTTTCTTAGCGTATGTGTCTTTATCCATTTTTTTACACCATCCGCACCAATCTGTGTAGGCATCAACTAAAATTATTTTGTTTTTCTTTTTTGCTATTTCGTAGCCTTCATTCCAGTCGTACCACTTTAATTCGTTATTGCTAGGGTATCTAAAGGCCAGTAAAAAGGCCACCATACTAAATATTACAAGGGTAACAAGGTTCTTAATTTCCATAACTTATTTCGTTGGGCAAATCTATTAATACTTATTTTGACTGTTGTTAATCAACATTTAAAAGACGAGATTGCTAAAGTATTGGTTCCGCGCATATTGTGAAAGATTGTTATTACTGTTTTTGGCAGTGGTTTATATTACCGAGCGCAGCCCCGAGCCAGCCCTCGGAGATTCTTTGAGTTTTAGTGTGGCAGCTTTGCAGGGTTTCGATTATTCTACCAATGCCACCAATCATTTTTTGTATATCAATCTAATGCATCTTTTAAGCTTAATTACAGGGTTTAAATATTCGCATTTAGCATTTCAGCTGCTCTCATTAATACCTTCAATATTAACCCTAGTAATGCTTTCAAAAATATTAAAGCAATTGAGAATTGAGCCTACCATACGGTTTTTGGGCATGTTTTTATTGGGTTTTTCTTTTACTTATTGGAGGCATGCCGAGATTATTGAAGTTTATGCCTTAAATCTATTAATTACATCATTTGCAATTTATTGGTTTGTATTATGGCATGGTAACAGGCGCCGCAAATACCTTTATTACAGCTCATTTATTTTAGGTTTAGCCATGTTGTTGCATGTGCAGCAAGTATTGTATATACCTTTTTTAATGTACTGGTGCTTTTTGGCCTTTAGTTTTAATTTTAAACATTGGCTTAAAACCTTTTTACTATTTGCCTTGCCAGCAAGTTTTCTTTTTGTACCCCCCATTGTTTTTAATACAAATACAATTGAAAGCATATTTTTTGATAACAGTTTTCAAGATCAAGTTTTGGGATTAAATGTGCAAACTATTTTGAAAGGGATTGTTAAATCAGTGGGGCTTTTAATTTTTAATTTTGGTCCGTTGGCAGCTCTTTTAATTTTAGCTGCCTTTAAGGTGAAAACTGAAAAAACGCTGCATTGGGGGC
>JBMYOR010000910.1:0-1301 GCA_049599535.1 Bacteroidia bacterium
TACTAATTTCGGCCAACCGGAGGAGAAGAATTAGTTCGTTTACCAGTGCATAAGCGTTAGAGATGCAGCAAACGGTATGCATTTATGCTGAACCTTTTTAAATGGTATAATTGTGTGCAAGCAAATTTTTGATTAAAATCACCAAATAAAGACATTTACAAGCATTTGTTTTTCAATTAGTTAAAATTCTTTTTGCAAGTCGTTGCACTTGTTAATGTAGAAAATTTATATTCGCGCCAAATTTGAGGAAATGTATTGGACACTTGAATTAGCCAATTACCTTGTAGATGCTCCTTGGCCGGCATCAAAAGATGAGCTTATTGATTACGCGATTAGATCAGGATCACCACTTGAATTAATCGAAAATCTTCAGGAACTTGAAGACGATGGCGATGCCTTTGAATCTATTGAAGAAGTTTGGCCTGATTTTCCCTCGCAAGACGAGTATTACTTCGATGAAGACGAAATGTAACCTTACATAAGGTTTTAACAATCAAAATGTAAAATCCCGATCAGTTGTTACTGCATCGGGATTTTTTGTTTTTTAAACCTTAGTGACTTTAGTTTGCTCTTGTTTTAGCTGTTGATTTAACATTTGCTTTCGAATTTTTAACCTAAACAAAAACATGAATAAGGTATTGTACTTTACTAGCCCCGGTTGCGGTGTGTGCGTGCACTTAAAACCTAAAGTAAAGGCATTGATCGAAGAGCAGTTTTCAAAGCTTAAATTAGAGATTATTGATATTAGTACTCAACCCGAAATGGCAGGTAAATTCACCGTTTTTACAGCACCTACTGTTTTGGTGTTTTTTGATGGTAAAGAAACCCATCGATTTGTGCGGCATATGAGTATAAACGATATTGAAGACAAAATTGGGCGATTGTATAAATTGTATTTTAACTGATGGTTCTTAACCAATCTACATTTTAAAATAGCTGAGTAAAGAATAATTATTTTAAATAGGTTTGGTAGAAATACGGAAAAATGAAATTGAAAAGTTTCTTCAAGGCTACACTGCCAATTCTAATTCTTATCATTCTCACAAACTCATCTAAAGCGGTAATTCGCGGCGGATACATTGAGTGGGAAGTTGTTAATCATGACTCAATAAACGTATTCTTCAATGTTTATTATGACTGTGCATTTAGTGGGATTTCAAACAATTTTAAAGTTATTACCAATAATTGCGGTTCAAAAAGCTTTGGCAAACACAATCTTCCAAAACCTATTGAAACAAAAATAAATTTAATGATTCCCCGCAATCATACCACAACCAAACAAATAGATCTGTGCGTATTTG
>JBMYOR010000911.1:0-1296 GCA_049599535.1 Bacteroidia bacterium
TTGCAGCATGTGATTAGCCATTTGTGGTAAGGGTAGTGGCGCTTTGGGAATATTTTCAAGTAAGGCCAGCTCATATTCGGTACTGTCAATGATATTTTGGCTAAGTAGTTTATTTAGCAGCCTGTTGCGCTTTTTAGTGAGCTCAATTTGATTTTTGCCTGGATGAATTAACGAAGGAGCATTTGGTAAAACGGCTAATACCGCATATTCTGCCCATGATAGCTCGTAAATATTTCTATTAAAATATCGCCAAGCCGCAGCTTGTATGCCTACTACATTACCACCAAAGGGGGCATGGTTTACATAAAGATTTAGTATTTCAGATTTTGAATAATGTGTT
Organism: Bacteroidia bacterium; assembly: GCA_049599535.1. Classification (GTDB taxonomy): domain Bacteria; phylum Bacteroidota; class Bacteroidia; order CAILMK01; family JACPUW01; genus JACPUW01. Next base: position 341 of record JBMYOR010000911.1, read on the forward strand.
TCGAGCCTTATGGCCCACAGTATTTCCTTAAACTTTTGCCAAACGCTGCGATTTGTAGCGTTTCGGCCCATTCTTACCACTTGCATGGTAATTGTACTTCCACCACTTACAATTCTTTTTGCTTTTAAGTTTTGCAATGTGGCACGTGCTAACGATATTGGGTTTACCCCAATATGATAATCAAAATACTCATCTTCAAATAGAGTAATGCATTTTACAAACTGATCGGGTATCGAGTCAATACTTTCAAATCGCCATTGGCCATCATTGGCAATTTGGGCACTAAGCAGTTTTTGATTACTACTTAATAATGTTGTGGAATATGCAGCATTATGAAAATATGAATCTCTTTTTGCAAAAAAAAACGTTGTAGCAATTACAAAACAGGCAAAAGCTACACTTTTAAATCGATTTTTTTTGTAATAAGCTTTTAGCCAATGGGTTATGCGTTTAACCAAGCTTTGTTGAGTTTAGTAATTGTAATAAAGGTATCACAAAATAAAGGCAATTAAAAGCTTGATTGGTTTAATTGAGCCACTAGCAAATTAATTCAAGGTTTACGTTTTCTTCAATCAATTCGCAAGCTCGTTTTACTTTCCAAGGAGTTCGAAGGTTTATTTTAACTTCAATTCTCGAAATTTTCACTACTGACCCAAAAGTATCGAGCGTAGTATGAACCACTGGAATTTTATTATCGTTTATGTAATCATTAATCCACTCAGGATATTCAAGTTCGTTGGTTACAATAATACCTGACAAGGGGCTTTTTTCAACTCCAGCTCGATACGAGAAAAATTTAATTTTTCTTATGGCTTCTTCAAGTCTTCCGCCACTTACTACGAGCAATAGGTTCTGAAAATGTTTCAATTCATTTCTGTCAACCAAAGAGCCAGCAATTATTTCTTCAACCTGATTATCCATGTACTCTTCGTTCATAATAACATCGCCCTGAATTG
>JBMYOR010000912.1:0-1296 GCA_049599535.1 Bacteroidia bacterium
CGATGATTTACAAACCGGGGTAACATCAGTTTTTGATACCGCCGTTGCAGTTTTACTGTAAGTGGTGCATGATGATGAAATATAAATTCTAGGGTTTACGGTTACAGGAGAGTTGCAGTCTCTATAAACTTGAAAAATAAGCTCTATTGAATCGTTGCCAAGATTATTCCATTCAAAAAAGCTTGAAAAAATATGGTTTGCATTGGTGTTTATATTGATTGAAACAACTAGTAAGAAGGTAAAGATGTAACGCATGGCGTATTGGAGTTTTGATGGAGTAACCTAACAATATTAACATATAATGCGATTATAAATTAAGTAATGCTAAATGACCAGACAGGTAAAAAACTTTGAATTCAATTGGGTTCTCTTTTTAAAAAAAGTCATTGACGTTAATAATATCCTATCGCTAATTAATGTTTCATTGCCATACTTCAGCTTATTTTCCATTCCTTTTTAATTGTGAAAAGCTTTAAAGTTTCGGGTTCATTATTTAATAATTCCCATCTAATAAAGTTAAACTGTGCCACCAAAGTGATTACATTAAACTATTTGCAAAATGGTATAGATAAAGAATAGCAAGTAGTTCTTAAGAAGGTTTGTTTGTGAAACTTTTGAACCGGTAGGCCCATGTTTCTTATATGAGTGTAGGTAATCATTTCACTATACAACTCGGTGGAATGAATACCATCGTTTCTGATCAGCTGAAAGCCTTTTTAACCGGAATTGATAAAGAGTAATTGAACATTAAACTGTTGAACCAATCAATTCAAAACATCTAAATTTTGTAGTACAACCACCAAAACACCTACTATTTATAATCATTTCGTTCTGATAGTTATTAGATTTCAAGTTCTTTATGGTTTTATACTACCACTAAATTTTATTTGTTTTTTTTACATGAAGGCGAAATCATAATTAATTACTCACCCTTAGCAAATTACCATTTTTGTACACAACATACTGGGCCAAGCTATACAAGGCCGGACCCGCAGTAGGAAATCCATCCCATAAAAATTTAGATCCACAACAGGCTTCAAATTCACCATTAACAGTATTACCACATTGTAGTAAAAAACCGTTCTCATCAATTTCGAGTTGATTGCAAGGGTTAGTGGGTTCGTAGCTACACGTCATATCGTAGCAAACGTATGTATCGTCAAATTGGTGATAAATAACAATTCCCTTATGGCCTTGGTTTGGCAAAATTAAATAGCCACCGTATGGGTTCAAATCAAGATACCTAGGGTCGTTTAAATCAATTTGTACATTAATAGGCACGTATGGAATTGTTCC
>JBMYOR010000913.1:0-1295 GCA_049599535.1 Bacteroidia bacterium
TAATTGTTGGCAGATATCCGATTAAAAAATCTAATAATGCATCTTTAATCTCATCTAAGCTTTTACTCTTTTTTATTATAAATTCGGGTGATAAAATTTTCGTATGTTTCTTTATAAAATTTGAGCCTTTTGGGGCACAAATCGGGTTTAAAGGTGTTATTAAGTCTAATACTGCCCGTTATCGATATTTTCCAGCCTTCTAATCCGGTGTAATAAAAGTGATCGTTATAAAAAGCAAATTCGCCAAAGGGCTGATCAAATGCATTGCGCCTTGGCATAAAGTACGGAAACTGAAATTCTATTACTGAGTTGGTGCTGTAGTTTTTGATTTCAATTTTTTGTGTATTATGAAAATAGGTAAGTAGTACAATTTGATTTTGGGTAGTAATTCCTATTTCAAAGTGATTAGATCTTGGCCTGCTCCCAATATACTCATAGCCCTTTTGCCATTGCTTGGTTACTTCTCCATGGTGCAAAAAAACACCGTCTTTAGAGAATCTAAAAAGCTCATTGTTTTCGGTGTAAATCCAATCGGTAGTTAGGTTTGATATATTAACCAAAATGGGGGGCTGGCTATTTTCAATGTCTAATTCATTATAATTACTATTATTGGTGTTTAACTGCTCTGGTTTGTATTGCCAAAGTTTATCTAGGTTTAGTTTAAAATCTTGCACGTGCCTTTGAGACACGCCTTGTGTTTTATAAACCGAAATGCCACCAATTTGATCTAGAATAATTTTATAATTTATGTGTGATCTGTACTCTGAGAGAGCTCTATTTATAGCATCGTGCCTTAGGCCATCTTTGGCGCCAATATAAAATATTTGTGTTTTTTTATCAGGTTTACGCTGTTCAAAATAGATTTTAAGCGATTGTGCAGCGTGTATGTTGGCGCTAAGCTGTGCTTGGGCGTCAATAACATCTTCAATTTGATTAAGCGGCTGCTCTTTTGGGTTGTTGCCTAATAGAATTGTGGTACACTTAAAGTTATTTTTTGGGTGTTTGGCAATGGCAATGCTTACGGCTAAGGCTACGGTTTTTGGGGTACCCCAATTGCGCAAACTAGTATCTATTAAAAAAACACGCTCAAATGGATTGTTTTCAGGTGGAATTTCTCGTTCTAAGTAAAGCGCTTCGTTATTGGCCAATCTGCTTATTAATGTAATATCATCATTTGCAAATTCAGAGATAAGCAGCTGATGAAAATCACCTTTGTTTGATATATCGGCAACACCGCCCAAGGGCTGAGAGCTTGGCTCAATACTATGGTAGGGTATATTTAAACCACTCCAAAT
>JBMYOR010000914.1:0-1294 GCA_049599535.1 Bacteroidia bacterium
AGAACGCCCCTGAATACTCATTAAACTCGATACAATTTGCAAATTATTTTTAACCCTATGGTGTATCTCTTTTAGCAGCCACTCGATTTGTGTGTTTCGTTTTTCTATGGCTTCTTTTTGCTCGGTAATGGCTATATTTTGTTTACGTGTTTTTTGACGCGAGTAATAAATTGACACTGCTAATAAAAGCACCAATAAACCACCACCAATACTTGCATAGCTAATGGTTTTTTGTTGTTTTACTCTTGATTGTTCAAGAGATATTTGCGCATCTTTTTGAGCCTTAATTTGCGCATTTTCTACTGAATCTTTGAAAATTTGTTTATCATATTTAAAACTGATGGCAGCCTCTGCCAAATTACTTTTATTATTAGAATTTGCCATTGAATCTGAAATCACTTTAATTTGTTTTAAATACGCATAGGCGCTATCAACCTTGCCTTTTTTATAGTAGTACTTCTCAAACACTTTAAAAAGCTCAATTTGATCAGGAAGTCGTTCAGAATCTTTATATATTCTTTTGGCATTCCACAGCTCAGATAACTTTAAATATGAGCCAATTAGATTGGATTTTTTTTCAACCAAAAAGCTTCCTATTACTTTACTATAATGAGCTTTTGTAATTTTATTTACTTCAGGTTGATTTAATAAGTTTTTGGCTTTTAAAAAATAGTTTTTTGACTGTTCTAAACTTTTTGACTGAACCCCTAACTCAATATAGCACAACACAATAGAAGCCTTATTATTTACTTTATTATAGTTTTCAATTGCTGCATTAAATGTTTGCAGGGCCGAATCTGACTGCTTTAAATTATAAAACGCAATTGCTTTATCATGATAAACATCGCCAATACTGTTAAAAAAGCTATTACTAATAAAGTACTTTTCAGTTTTTCGTAAGGTTTCAATAGCTTCTTGGTACTGATTTAGGGCCAATTGGGTTTTGCCAATATTTTGCAGTGTTACATAAAACCTATGACTTTTACCCAATTTGGCATACATTTCATGAGACTTTACAAAAAACTCATAAGCCTTAAGTAGCTGCCCCATTGAGTGATAAATTACCGCAATATTGGTATAAGATGTAGCCATTGCAGACACTTGTTTATTGCGTTTTGAAAAATCTAACACATCTAAATATATAATTAAAGCTGAATCATTATTACCATTTCGCTGATACCACATGGCTAAATTTGCCTTTACCTTATTAAGGTTTGTAGAGTCATTAAATTGTTTAAATATTTTTATGGAGTATAAATAATTTAATTTGGCTTCATTATAATTAAATAATGAA
>JBMYOR010000915.1:0-1291 GCA_049599535.1 Bacteroidia bacterium
GCAGGTGTAGCTGCATCTCCAGTTGATCGTATTGCACTATTGCCTACAAAGGGAATAACCACAAATACAGTGGTAAAATACCAAATGCTCATGTAGTCATCAATTAATTCTAAAATATGACCACTTGCACCAAGCAATTTAAATACGGGTTCAATGGTAAAAAAACCAATGGCCGAAAGCGTAAATGCTAAAATTAATCCAAGCACTAGTGAGTCGCTTGTTTCTCGTTTGGCTTGATTAAAATTGCCTGAGCCAATAGATTTTGAAATGAGCGCGGTAGCTCCGATTCCAATGCCTTGAATAAGACTAAATATTAGTGAGATTACCGGAAAAGTAAAACTAATGGCAGCCAATTCATCTTTTCCTAGTTTACCAACGTAAAATGTATCTACTAAGTTAAATGCCACCATGCTAAAAATGCCCAATAGCATGGGTACAGTCAACTTAATAAGGTTTGATTCTACAGTGCCTTTTGTAAGGTCGTTTTTTGCCCTTGCCAATTTAAAAAATCAATTACTCGGCCGGAATCTCAAAACCGTAAGTATCCTTAAGACTTTTGGCACTCAAGTAAACCAAATCAACATCCATCGTTATTTTGTTTAAAGGCCTATCTGAGCCATCTTTGCCTTGTTCTGCTATTTCTGCAACTACATCAAGTCCGTCGAAAACAATTCCAAAAACTGTATATCCACCATCTAAATGATGCGCTCCTGCTTCATTTTCAACTACGTAAAATTGCGAACCGTTACTGGCTGTTTCACTTGATTTTCTGGCTGCTCCAATCGCGCCTTGCACGTGTTCTAATTTATCATTCAGCTCTCTTTCAACGGTGTATCCAGGTCCGCCCAAACCATCATTAGAATCATCGTTGTCTTTTGAATTAGGGTCTCCACCTTGAATTACAAAACCATCTATTATTCTGTGAAAAGTTGTACCGTCATAATAATTTTCTTCAGCTAATTTTATCATATTGGCTTTGTGCAATGGGGTAGTTTGGTATAAGTAAAAGCTAAATGAACCAAATTTAGTAGTAACCTTAACCGTTTCAAACTGTGTAGCAAGGGTAAGGGTTCTAATATCAATATCTTCAGCCAAATCGCCCTTATCGTTTTCTAAAATAACCTTGCATTGTATTACGTAAGTTCCATCACCACTAAAGGTATGTTCAATTGTGCCTTTAGTATAAGTGTTGCCTTCAATTATCCATTCAACTTGCGAATATTCTGCTGTGGTAACGCTAAACGAATAGGTATATCCTTCAACTAAGGTTGATTCAAAATCTGCTTCAACT
>JBMYOR010000916.1:0-1289 GCA_049599535.1 Bacteroidia bacterium
TTCTCTTTTATCACATCTCCAAGCAATACCAATTTATTGGCAATTTGAGCTGCCATTACGGGGTCAGCATCTTCTACTTTTATCGATACAGAACTGTATCGTGTTTTTTCAATTGAAACATTATTATCAATAGTTTGATAGAGTTTAGATGTACCCCCAATTAGCGATTCATCAATACCGTATCGCTCACCCAAATTAAAAATTTGGTTTAGGGTATCTTTCATTTTACCCGAATTTAAAATTTGTATGTGCCCACTTATCTCTTTATCAGATGCAAAGCCAATACCCTGATTTTCCATTTGCCGTGCGGGAACAAAAAGCGGCACGTAAATAATAGTTTCAGATTTAAACAGGGGTTTTATAAAAGCTGATGATGTAGCAATATAAACCACCATTGACGCCAATGCGCCAGCTATTATAAACCCAATGGGCTTAGTAAATATTTGTAAACCAATAATTTTCATTTACGCCAGGGCTTGTTTTTCTATTTTACCAATACGTTGCTCGTAATGTTTAAGCACCTTTTGCTCAAAATCATTAGGAAAATAAATAGACTCATTTTGAGCATAAGAAAGCTTTGATTCATTTGAATTACTATGCTTTATGTAACCAAATTTTCTAAACTCATTTAATGCCATTTTTTCTAGCTTATCGCCAAAAGTACCTTTTAAAAGCCATTCTAAAAGTGCTTTAACAATGCTATTATTTTGACTTATATGATTTGTATTTGGTGGATACTGATTTGGAAAATACTGCTTAATCCAATTATTGGCTTCAAAAAAGTTATGGAAGGCTTTACCACCAAATACTGGTTTTAAGGTAATAGCTTCAATTGCCTGAAACCTATTTTCTCTGTTGAGCTGCAAATTATCTTCAGAAACTAAGTAATTAACGCACAAATACTTATGACTATTAAAAAGGAATATTTTTTTGATTAAAATAGCCATAGCCTTAACTAACCAAACCCTGTTTTTAGCCGTAATTATAAAAAAATCAATATCGCTACCAGGCGTGGCACCTTGTTTTGATAATGAACCTGAAATCCCGATTCCTTTTACAAAAGGCAACTGCTTTAAAACCCAAGTTACATACCTAGACCTTTTGAGCATTTTAACATTAAGCGCAAGATTATTTTGGCGCTCAACTATTATCTCATCGCGGTTTTTTAATGCCCAAAAGCCCGATGCTGCAACCAGTTGATTATTGTCTACAAGCATTTTTAGCCCCTGTTTAACCTTATTATGATCAACTGGTAAGGCACAAAACTTCCAAACCTCTTCAGTTGTTAG
>JBMYOR010000917.1:0-1289 GCA_049599535.1 Bacteroidia bacterium
ATTCAGTGGTGAAATTTTAAATTTCAAGCAGCTGAAAGAAAAATTAAAACAAATTGGATATAATTTTTTTTCTGACACAGATACAGAGGTAATTTTATCATTATATGATTGCAAAAGATAAAGTGGTAAGTATTCATTACACACTTAAAAACGATGATTCTCAAGTATTAGATTCTTCAGAAGGCCGTGACCCTTTGGCCTACATACATGGCTACGGTTATTTAATTCCGGGTTTAGAAACTGAACTAAATGGCAAAACCGTTGGCGACAAGTTTACATCAACCATTACACCTGAGCATGGTTATGGGCTAATAGATGATAAACTTGTGCATAAGGTAGCAAAAGCCAACTTTAAAGGAGAAGGAGAAGTACAAATTGGAATGCAAGTAAAAGTTGAAACCAATGACGGCCCCAAAATAGCAACGGTAAAAAATGTGGTAGGAGAAGATGTAACGCTTGACTTAAACCACCCATTGGCTGGTATCAACTTAAACTTTGATGTTGAAGTTACAGGAGTTAGAGATGCTACTAAAGAAGAACTTGATCACGGACACGTGCATGGTAAAGGTGGTGTTGAACACTAGCAGATATTGAATTTCGAATACAAATTAATTGGATTTGAATAATACAAGAAGCCCGAAGTAATTTTCGGGCTTTTTTAGTTAAAAGGGTAAAATGTATCTTACTTTTTAAACTACCGACGGACGTTAGTTAAACAAATCTTATCAAAAACAAATGTTTTTAATAATAGACTTTAAAAGTAAATAACACTTCAGTGATACACTGGCCGATAGCCATATATAGTTTTTGGTACTGGGTAATTCTGGGTGGGTAAATTGTATGCCTTGTGAGTTCTCCCCAACCCTTCAGCTAAATGCAGAAGGTGTTCAACTCCTTTATTATCGGTTTTTGTTATGTTTAGTGCGGGTCTTCAAAGTGTTTCATTTTCCACCGAGTACTAAAAGTATAATTGAAAAACCAAATTTGGCTGGCCTACATAACCCCGCATTAAATATAATCTGTGTTGGCGGGTCGGCATTTTCTCGTCATTTGGAAGTTGAATTTTCATTTTATTGAAGGATTTTGTTTCCACCTAATACCTACAAAGGTGCCTGCTTGCGGGATGTTAACCTACCATGCAAAACGGATTGCTTGCAAGCGGTAATTTTTGCTGCTTAACTAGTCCAGTTTTTAGGCGGAAAGAGCAAAAGCAGGTTTATATTTTTGAAAAGCCACTTTTTATCTTCTACCATACACAGTTCGGCGTCATCCAATTAGAGGGTGAAGTC
>JBMYOR010000918.1:0-1280 GCA_049599535.1 Bacteroidia bacterium
AGTTAAGTGAGTGAGCTGTTCACCTTCGTCTTCTCCTTCAACATCATCAAAGCTCAACTCGTTACCTTCAAGTAATTGTTCTTCTTTTTGCCTTAGCTCATCAATTGCGTATTTATTGAGTAGGTTTTTTATTGCTTTAATCTGCATCAGGCTTCTTTTAGTTGGTTCAACATTTTTTCAACATTGTCAATTTTAGAAGTAAAGTCGGCATTTAAAATTTCACCATTGCTTACCATGGCAAAAAATGGCAAATTGTTTACGCCCGCCCATTTTCTTATTTCAGGGTTATCTTCAGCATTTACATCTAAAAATAAAATATCTTTATTGTCATCACTTTCGCTTAGTCGGCGGTATTTAGGGGCAATTAGTTTGCATGATCCGCACCAATCTGCATAAAATTTAATAGCTACTTTTTGATTCTCACTAATTTGATTTTTGTATTCTGAATCACTTGTTTTTACTATAGGCATTATTGTGTAATTTATTTTGATAGTTAACAATTTTAATATTCTAATGTTTTTGCTTCTTCCCAAAAGGTATCCATTTGGTTAAGCGTCATCTCCCCCAATTCATATCCATTCTCTTTGGCGCGTTTTTCAATATGCTCAAATCTTGCTTTAAACTTTAGGTTAGTTTTTTCAAGAGCATTATCGGCATTAATTTTAAAATATCTTGCCGAATTAATAGTTGAAAATAAAAAGTCGCCAAATTCCTTTTCGATTTCAACATCATTTTTTTCCTTGATTGCTTCTTTTAATTCGGTTAGCTCTTCACTCATTTTTTCAATCGCACCATTGGCATTTGGCCATTCAAAGCCTACACCTTTTGCTTTTTCTTGCAATCTTATAGCCTTTACCATTGAAGGCAGCGAGCTAGGTACACCTTCAAGCACAGATTTTTTACCTTCTTTTAGCTTCAGCTTTTCCCAATTTTGTTTTACTTCAATTTCGTCCTTCACTGTTACATCTCCATAAATGTGCGGATGCCGGTAAATCAATTTGGCTACAATTTCATCACATACATCAGCAATATCAAAAGATTTTTTTTCGCTACCAATTTTTGAGTAAAAAACCAAGTGTAATAAAACGTCGCCAAGCTCTTTTTTTATTTCTACTAAATCTTTTTTTAAAATAGCATCGGTAAGCTCATAGGTCTCTTCAATAGTTAGTGGTCTAAGGCTTTCAAGAGTCTGTTTTTTATCCCAAGGACACCCTTTAACTGGGTCCCTGAGTTTTTTCATAACCTGTACTAGTTTTGTTATTTCTGTTTTTTTCATAAAA
>JBMYOR010000919.1:0-1278 GCA_049599535.1 Bacteroidia bacterium
CGTCAATCACTTTGTTTCAGAATGATTCTAAATAAAGTGACGCACCATATTAGAAGCGTACTTATTTAAATGATTGCAGCTTAAACTTTAATGGTATTAAAGTTAAGCGCAATTGCAATAATTATAAAAGAAGCAAAAACCCGAATCAAATACTTGATTCGGGTTTTTATTTATACTGATAAATAAATTCTATCGGCCAATTGATTCCAATTTTCTGGTGGGCTCACCTTTTGCTTTTGAAACACATGATTTTGCAAACGAATTAAGTTAATCTTTAAACCTAATGATTCGAGCTGATTTAATAAATCAATGGTTAAGGCTGGTTTAACTTCATCTTTTTCAACTAAAAAATCGAAAGCCCGCTTAACTTTATGCTCAAACCTTTTCTCAATTTTAACATCCCACTTTTTTAATTCTTTAATTGAATTAAAAATCTTTTTGTAGCTCCCTTTGTACTTTAAGCTTTTTATTGCCAAATCAAAATCATAAAGCAATTTTACTTGTAAGTTTTGCCAAAGTACGGCAGGTAATACCAGCTCTTGCTGTTTCATTAAATTTAGCAAGCCATAATTACTTTTCGAAATTCTCGATATTGAGTTTACTGCATCATTCATGTTCTGATCAATCACCTCGTCGAGTATTTTCTTTTGCTCATCTTTCATTAAATCAAAAAATGAAAAACGGGTATGATCAAACTCCCAATTTAGGTCGTGTATTACCAATGCTAAGTTACTACTTTTAAAGTCTTGCTCTAAGCTATCGGCTTTTGCCATAAACAGCTCTTGATCAAAATCGTCAGATGTACCACCTATAATGTGATGATTACCCAAATAAAGCACCGCAAAACTCATATACTTAGTTGATAAGGTAACTTTTGAGTTTACAATTGACCGCCCCATGCATAGCACATGCTGCCCTACCTGAAACCTTTTAAAATCTACGTTTTCAATATTGTAGTTAAATACTTGTTTGGCAGATTCTTCACTTTTTGAAAACAAAACATGCACTGCGTAATGCATACCCACTTTAGATAACGACATACGTTTGGGCACTACATATTTTTGATAAATATCTTTTAAACTTCCAAACGATTCAATGTTGCTGTAACCTTCGTTTAGAATTTCCATAAAATGATCTTCTACAAACAAATCACTTTCTTGCTCAACTAATTGAATAGCCCTATTTGCATATTGCAATATTTGAACAGTTTCAATTCCGCTTGCATCATTAAAAAACCAACCACAACTGGTATACATAAGCATACCATTGCGTTGCATT
>JBMYOR010000920.1:0-1277 GCA_049599535.1 Bacteroidia bacterium
TATTACGGCTAATAATAATATTATTCATACTCAAATGACCTTATCAAAGGTTATTTACAAAGGTGAATTAGCTACAATAGGTACTGTAATTGATATTACACCTAGAGTAAAAGCACTTGAAAATTTAAAAGTAAGTGAGGGAATATTAAAAGAAGCTCAAACTCTCACCAATACCGGAACATTTACAATTAATAGAGAATCAAAAAACATTTTTTGTTCAACTCAACTTCAAAATTTATTTGGAATTGTTCCTGATCAATCGTCTAGTTTAAAGTCAATAACTGCTTTTAGCCAAATTGTAATTTCAGATGATAGAAAAAACTTTACCGATACCATAAATAATGCTGTAAAGAGTGGAGATTTTTCATCAACAACGTTTAGAAGATTTAATCCGAACGGAGTACTAAAGTATTACCAGTTAAAATGCCAATTATTGCTCGATGGCAGTTTAATACTAGGAACGGTACAAGATATCTCAGAATATAAACTGTTTGAAAAGCGAATTCATAAGCAAGAAAAAGATACTGAAAGTATATTCAATAGCCTGCCTTTTGAAGTGGCAATATTAAACCCTGACCTTACTTACCAGTTTGTAAATAAACATGCTATTAAAGACCCTGTAAAACGAAAAGAAATTATTGGGTTAACAGCCTTAGATTACTTTAAAAAGCAAGGTAAAAATCTTGAACTGGCCAATACAAGAATTAAAAGAATAAAAGAAGCCATTAGCAAAAAAGAAGTAACAAGTTTTATTGAAGTAATAAACAATAATGGTGTTAAAAAGGTACTTTTAAGAACAATACACCCAATTTTTGAAAATAATGAGCTTTCACGATTGGTTGGTACTTCAACTGATATCACCAACGAAAAAATTGTAGAACAAAATCTTGAGTTTAGGGTGAAATTTGAAAAATTGCTGATTCAACTTTCAAATAACCTTATTAATGTTTCGATTGATGATGTTGACAATGTAATTGGGCAGGCGCTAGAAAAAATAGGAAAATTAGTAAAGGCTGATAGAGTTTATATTTTTAAATACTCTCAGAACAAACAGCTTGCATCAAATACGCACGAGTGGTGTTCGGATAATACCCACCCCTTTATTTTAAAACTTCAAAACATAAATATATCGGGCTATAAACATTTAGAAGCATCTTTGGCCAAAGGCGAAATCTATAAGGTAGACGATGTAAAGTTACTACCAGATTTTGCCGAAGCCGAACGACATGAATTTGCAAATGAAGGAATTCAATCTTTAATTGTAGCTCCTTTATTAG
>JBMYOR010000921.1:0-1275 GCA_049599535.1 Bacteroidia bacterium
CGATTTCGGGTTGAAAAACAATGAGGCCCCATTGAGTTTTTTCTAAATGAAGCGATAATATTCTCAATGAATGGAGGTGATGTATGAGGACGGACTTAAATGAGTTACAAAGCTTTTTTAACGGAAGAGTTCAAGTGGTTTCAAGTATTGATCCAGATAAAGCACTACCCTTGTTAGGAATGGATCCTATAGGTTTAAGAACATTAAATTTTAATTATACATTGCTAAATAAATGGGCTATTGATCAAGGGTTACTTCAAAAAGATCTTAAGTCAAATCAAATCATTTTGATTGAACGCAGCAACCCTGATCAATACTATTTAAATGATGCCGTAAAAAAAGGCGCGGGCAAAACCAGAAGATCAATTAAAAACCACAAAAACCTAGTTGATACAATTAAGCCATATATAAAAAGTGAATTTCAGTTTAAAAGTATTGCGCTCGAAAACTTGAATTTAAAACAACAAATTAATTTATTTAGTAGCGCTGCCTTGGTAATTGGTCAGCACGGCGCTGGGCTTAGTAATATTATTTGGATGAATAAAAAAACGTCGGTAGTTGAATTTGGATTTAAAAACAAAGCACACTTTAAAAAAGTAGCATTAGCGCTTGATTTAAATTATTTAAAGTATCAAGATTTTAAGGATCCACATATTTCCATAAATCCTAGCGCCTTAATAAATTGGCTTAAAAGCCAAAAGCAGTTGATTCCATTTTTTAAATAGCAATTCAAAGGTATTCAACTTAACACTTTGGCCTGCATTGTTATATTTGACCCACTAAAAAAATGACATGCGCCTAGCTTCTATTTTATTGATTGCATTATTCGTTGGTTTATTAGCATCGTGCGGAAATAAGCAAGATTGCCCCGACATTACTCTCGTTGGCGGTAACCCCAATTGCCCTGAAGATACAAGCTGGGTTTGTGGTTGCGATGATTCTACATATATAAATGAGTGCGTGGCTACAAATAGAGGAATGTATGTAACCTTTAAGGGCAAGTGCGAAGACAAGCCTGCCGAAGAAGAATAGGTTTTGCTAAAGCTGAATGCACAAGACCTTGTAAATCAGTTTCAGAGTAAACTTGATCAGGCTGCACCTAAGGATAATCTTTTTTTATCAACTTTTACCCTAGCAGGAGAAAATGAGTGGGCAAAAGCCGATATTCAAAATATTTTTATTAGGCCAGCTTGTCAAATTATGTCACTCAGACTGCTTCAACCTCATCCTACCAAGCCAACTCGTTCGACAGCCACGTCTACTTCTTCCCTCTCC
>JBMYOR010000922.1:0-1267 GCA_049599535.1 Bacteroidia bacterium
GAGCTTCGGTTGTAATGCAACGAAGAGTAGAAGCTGCCGAAAACATTGAATTGATGTATAACCATCAAACTCTTGAAGTTTTAGGTGAAAAAGAAGTTGAAGGCGTAAAGGTTATAAACAATAAAACCAACGAAGAGAAAGACCTAAAAGTAACTGGCTTTTTTGTTGCAATTGGTCATAAGCCAAATACCGATATATTTAAAGGTCAGCTTGATATGGACGATGTTGGCTATTTAATTACTAAACCCGATAGCACAGCCACAAATATTGAAGGTGTTTTTGCTGCCGGAGATGCTCAAGATAAAACCTATCGACAGGCAGTAACAGCCGCCGGTACAGGATGCATGGCCGCGCTTGATTCAGAAAGATATTTGGTAGGTAGAGAAATGGGAGCCTAGTTAAAATTTAAAAATAAGTTTTCGATAAGCCGATGTTAACTAAACATCGGCTTTTTTGCGCTCTGAGATAAGGTTTTAGCAAGTATTCAAGTAATTAACAGCAACTTAATAACAATACCTTTTAGAAGTTTTAACAATTTGAGCTATATTTCCACTGGCAATCAAAACAACTGTAATGAAAAGGTATTTCGCATTATTGGCAGTCGGACTATTAGGCTGTTCGCAATTATTTGGTCAAGAGCCCACAAAGCCCACTTTTGAAAAAAGGGTGTATCAGGCCGATGACAACACTTACGTACACAAGGATCTTCCAATTTTCTTATACTTTAGTACTTCTGAAGATCCCGGGGCTACAAAATATAGATTAAATAGTAAAGTAACGGGTGAATACACAAACCCAATGTTTTTTGACACTGAAGGTGTAAATTACATTAGGCACCACTGGGCGGTTGAAAAAAGCTCAGGTAAAACTGTGAACCCGAAAGTTGAAGTAAAATTCGAAGTATTTGCTGATGGTTTAGCTCCGGTTACAAATTCTAAATTTACTGGTGCACCTGTTTATTATAGCGGTGGTAAAGTATATTACGGAAAAGGTTTAAACATTGGGCTATCTTCAAGAGATGCTGTTTCTGGATTAGAAATGATTCACTACTCGGTTAATGGATCTGCATATGCGGGCTATAACTCTACTTTAACTTCATTTACTGAAGGCGATAATACCATTTACTACTTTGGTAGCGATAATGTAGGAAATGCAGAAAATACAAGGAGCAAGTCATTTATTTATGACATAAGTGCACCGGTAACCAATTCAGTAATTAATGGTATTAAATATGGCGACAATATTCTTTCTCCTAAAACAACTATTT
>JBMYOR010000923.1:0-1256 GCA_049599535.1 Bacteroidia bacterium
TGCTCAAATGGGCCCAAAGCATCGTTATGAAAAGCTCTACTTGTAAGGGTAAGCGTTTCGGCCTGATCTTTTAAAGCGGCTACAATTTTTGGATGGCAATGCCCTTGATTTACGGCTGAATAAGCTGATAAGAAGTCGTAGTATTGTTTACCTTCAACATCCCATAAAAAAACCCCTTCACCTTTTTTCAATACAACAGGTAGTGGGTGATAATTATGAGCGCCATGCTTATTTTCAAGTTTAATCAGTTCTTGTGTTTTTGTTAGGGTCTCTTGCATAGTATTATGAATTTGTCTTAAATCTCTCGGCTACAATGTTTGTAAATTCTTGGTTATAGGCAAAAATTCTTTGTAATAATAAATCTCTGCCTTCTTTTACCTGAGCAGATGTTACGCTATGGGGAGGTAATTCGTCCCAATCGTTGCCCATTACATCTAAAAAGCTTTGTATGTTTTCTTTAACGTTGGTCTTTTTTGATTTATCGGCCTTGGTAAAAACTAGTTCAAACGGAATTGAACTCATGCCCAACCAGTTTATAAATTCAAGGTCAATGCTTTGCGGCGGTATTCTGGCATCAATAAGTACAAAAGTGCAAATTAAGTTTTCTCGTTTTTGCAAGTAATTACGAATGAGTTGATCATATTTTTTTCGATCAGTTTTACTTGTTTGAGCATATCCATAGCCTGGTAAATCTACCAAATACCAATTATCGCTTACTAAAAAATGATTAATCAATTTGGTTTTGCCCGGTTTACCTGAAGTCATGGCCAGCTCTTTTCGCTGCATTAAGTAATTGATTAAACTTGATTTACCTACGTTAGAACGTCCAATAAAGGCATATTCTGGTAAATTAGCAGCCGGACACTCTTGCGGTTTGCTACTGCTTTTTACAAAATTTGATGATAATTGTTTGATCTGCTCGCTATTACTCACAACACAAAGGTAAGCGGCTAAATAATGCTGACAATAAGCACAATTGATAAAGGTATATTTGCAGCCCAAAAACAAACCCACGTTTTGGGTGTTTTACTTATATGAGCGAAACTGTAGTACCATACGGAAAAGAAAAAGGCAGCAAAAGAGAGCAAGTTGAAGAAATGTTTGACAACATTTCTCATAAATATGATTTTTTAAATCATTTTTTATCTCTTGGAATTGATGTTATATGGCGAAAAAAATCTTTGAAACAAATTATTAACAATACCCCAGAGCAAATACTTGATGTTGCTACGGGTACTGGTGATTTTGCCATTGAA
>JBMYOR010000924.1:0-1254 GCA_049599535.1 Bacteroidia bacterium
TAAGCAAGGCTATTACCACTAGGGTGCCAATCAAAGCCACCAAAACTGTGTTTAATTTGGGTAATAGGGTAGTAAGAGCCACCGTTTAGATCAATGCCATATACTTGCTTACCTTCATTAAGCGATGCTAAAAAGGTAATGGTTTCGGTGTTCGGTTTCCAACTTAAGCCTGAAATTGAGCCTTTGTGAGAAAAGTAGAATTTACTGGTACCTGTTTTAATATCTAAAACATGTAATTCATAAAAATTAGAGCCAGCTCCTTCTTTTAAAGGTCTTCTTTTCATTACCGTATAGGCAACTTTTTTTCCATTTGGAGAGATGGCGGTAGCACCCACAAATTTTAGATTCATTAAATCGTAAACCCCAAATGTTTTTTGGCTAAATACGGAGCCCGTACCCAGTACCAAAAATGCAAGTAAAATTGTATAAATTCTCATCAATAGTATTTTGTTGCAAGTTAAATAGCCTAAAATAAAAAGGCTTTAATCAATTTAATTTTAGCATAATAAATATGGTTAGGTGGTGTAAAAAGTGAACTTTTGCGCCTTTATAAAAAATCGACAATTAAAGCATGATAAATAAAATTATTAAAATAGTACTGGCTGTAGTATTACTCGGTTTGGCAGTTTATTCTTTCATTGACGGAGAAATTGGCAATGGCATCTTTTTCTTTTTAATGATAACTTTTCCGGTTTTGTTGTTTTTTAGACACGAGCGTGTTGTTATGGCACTTTGGCATTTGAGAAAGCAAAATTTTGATAAAGCCCAATTAAGTCTAAATAAAATTTCGCAGCCTGAGCATTTGTTAAAAACACAAGAAGCTTACTACTATTACCTACAAGGGTTTTGCACCATGGCACAGCAAAAAGAAGTAAATAAGGCAGGGCCAATGTTTAGAAAAGCCTTGAGTATTGGGCTTAGAATGAAGCAAGATGAAGCCGTAGCTAAATTATCGTTAGCGCAACTTGCCATAATGAATCGTAGAAAACGCGAGGCCAAAAACTATTTATACGAAGTAAAAAAGATTAAAGAATCATCATCTTTAAAAAGTGAAATTAAGCAAGTTGAAATGATGCTTAAGAGAATTTAATTGATCTTTTGCTTTAGGTGAGTTTATTTGAAGTTTCGACGAATAGCAAATATTTATCGATAAGCGCATTCTACATTTGAGCCATCAAAATACAATAGAATGTACCAAGACATGAGCAGAGTTTTTGTTGTTGACGATAGTAAGATTTTTAGATTTACTGTAGT
>JBMYOR010000925.1:0-1247 GCA_049599535.1 Bacteroidia bacterium
TTTATATTCAGTTACACTGTGGCCTACTTTTATTATTTCGCCACTAAATTCAAGGCCTGGTATAAAACTGCCTTTTGGAGTTGCCTCGTATAGGCCTTGCATAGCAAAAATATCGGCAAAATTGAGTCCAATAGCTTTTACTGCAATTTGCACTTCTTCGGCCGTGGGCTCTGGCAAATTTTCTTCAACCACTTTTAAATGATCAATATTGCCTGCCTTGGGCATTCGGTATACTTGTTTGGTATTAGTCAACATAATTGATTTAACTGGGCAATAATACTTAAGTTGTAAAAAGTAAAGGCATAAAAAAAGCCCCAAAAATGGGGCTTTGGATTTTTATAAGTTTGTTTAAAGTGTAATACGTGCGGCTACAAAAGGCATTGATGAAATTCCCCTAAACCTATCATTACCTGTTTGTAATTCGGTAGATGTTTTATATTCTACAAAACTATTGGCCAAACCAAGCCTAATGGCTAGTTTATCGTTTATTCTGTAAGCACCAAAAAATTCAGCTTTTACCATGCCTATGTCATTAGCACCCACTAATAGCGCTGTAATTTGATTTGGGCTTACTTCATCAGTAATATTAGCCCCTTGTGGGTTAAATGTGGCTGTTCTACTTTGCCCAAAAGTATATCCTACAGCATCAATATTAAAACCGAGTTCAATTTTATTTTTAATTAAATAGCTGGCACCTAGCATAATGGCTAAATTGTTTTGGCCTGAGTTAGATAGCACCAATGTATCTGTTTTTTCAGGAATTAAAAAGTAATCAATAGGGGCCGAATAGTACTCAAGCTCACCAAAGCCTATGGTGCTAAATCTAAGTCCCAGATTTAGCTTAAGCCTTTGTTTTGCACCAATACTAAATTGCTTTTGAGCGCTTAAACTAAGGCTTCTTTGTCCGCCTGCAAACCCAATGGCTACATCATATTGATTCATAAACTGTGCACTAGCATTAAACCCAATACCCATTATGGCTAGTATGAATATGCTTGATAATAAAGATTTTCTCATTTCAATTGTTGTTTTTTGTATAAACTAAAATCAAACAGTTTAGTTCTTTACACTTGTAATTAAATATAAATTAGCTGTTTTAATTCAACCTTAACTTTGTTTTATGGCAAAAATCGAACTACCAATTATACTGCACGGCATTACTGGCAGAATGGGATATAACCAACACCTAAACAATAGTATTCAGGCAATAATTGAGCAAGGTGGCGTTGGGCTGAGCAATGGCGATG
>JBMYOR010000926.1:0-1247 GCA_049599535.1 Bacteroidia bacterium
CTAGCCCTATGGTATAACCATTATACATTATTGTGTCAAGGCGATTTACCACCTTATACTCATGTACCTTATAATCATAAATAGGCTTTGATGTATAGCTAAATTTATCAGGAGTAGAACCATTTGCTTTGAAGTTAACTCCTGATTTATACGTTGAATCAAAAGTGGCATTATGATCATACAAGAAGTTATATGTTAAATAATCCCATTCGCCGCAATTGTAATTATCCTGGGTAGTTTTGGGATCGCATTTTAATGTGTAATACATTAAAACTTTACGATAATCATCTTTTTCAACTGTTTTAAAGGTTCCCCTTCTTTTGGTAATATCGCTAAAAGTAAAAGTTTGCACCCAATCAGTATCTTGAGCAATAGCCGAGCTTGCCATTGCACTGATTAAAAGTATTAGAAATGAACGAAACATGCAGTTTAGTATTTTTAATAAACTACGATAATGACTATTTTTTTTGTCTTAATCAAGACAAAAAATCTCAATTCAACGTTTTATTTATTCATTCAAAATGGTTTCGGCACCCTTAACAAATATTGACCACTTGGCATCATATCCATGTACTTTATTCACAGGCCCTTTAACATTAACTACAGAATATCCTTGATTTACCCATTCAAAAATGCCTCCGTATAAATTATAAACATTTTTATAACCTGCTTTTTGAATTTTTTGACCAATAACCCCGCTTCTATAACCTACTGAGCAGTATACCACCACCTGAGATGATTTTGAAATAGATTTTACCCTATTAATATCAAAATCATCATATCCAATCCAAATGGCGTTGGGCAAATGGCTAATCTCATACTCGTTTTTTTCTCTTGCATCTAACAAAACAGTTTGGCTCAAATCAAATGAATCCGCTAACTGATGCGTGCTTATAAGTTTAGTATGAGTGGGTATAATAGTTTTAATTGCTTTTTCAAAAGCTGGGCTTTCAACCTTCATTTGGCCACATGAATTTATTGTAATAAGCAGTAATAAGAGTGCTAAAAGATTTTTCATTTAATTAAAATATGGATGTTAATCTTCTCCAAACTTTATAAAGTTAACAGAAACACCTGAATAGAGTTGCGTAAAACGTTTTCAAATTATTTACAAATGTATTAAATCTGTCGTTTATCAATTTTCAACCTACTAGTGTAATTATTGTCACATGGCTCCATTGTAAAAACCCAATACTTTTGCGCCCAAGCTTAATTAGAATAAATCTAAATAACATGATAATTGAACA
>JBMYOR010000927.1:0-1241 GCA_049599535.1 Bacteroidia bacterium
CCAAACTGCTGAAAGAATTGAAATTTAAGTTATTTTTTATATTTACTTCAAGATCTACAGAACTTTTTCTTTGAATATTGAAAATAATTAAGCTGTAAATTAAAAAATGGCCCTATTCTAGTAGCAAATCCATCAGAGCTTTGAAAACGCAATCCTAATTTAGTGTAATAGAACAACATGGCTTCGGTTCGTGGCTGACTGTTGTACATTATCACAAACTCGCTACCATTATTGCCGCTTCTTGATGGTTCGCCATTACTAAACTCGTTAAAAGAACCTCTCAAATAAACTTCATTTATCAAGGCAGGTGCAAAGGTTACCCCGTTTTCCCAGTAAAAATAGGTGCTTGCCGCAGGCACAATACCAAAACCATTACAACTTAGAATACTCTTTTTAATATTTCCCCAGTAGGTAAACCCTAATGATACACCAACATTACCCCAAATTTGTCTCCAGTCTCCATTAACTACAGCTGAAACCGTATCGTTTGTAAATGATGCGTTTTGGGTCATGTAAGTATATGTAATACTGCGATATGATAATCCAAAATTAAATCCCAGACGTTTTGAAGGATTAATATTAAAAGTTAGCTCCGGAGAAATCAACATACTTCTACCAAATTGCTCAATTTCAGAAACACTGTGGTTAATAGTTGCAGGTCCACCACTAAACCCTATTGAAGTAGAAAAAGCCGGTAAATCAGATGATCTTAACTTAATCCATTGCTTGTTATATTTTTTTCGGGTTACTGATGCTTCGGTAAGCCCATTCATTGAATTTACACCCTTTTTCTTCTTTTGAGCCTGAACTGAACCAATGCTAAGAAACACTATTACTGCTAAAATTGACCAAAGTCTCATGTAAAACCTTTTGAGCAAAGGTATTTAAATTGGCAATTCATAAAACTTTAAAATCGATTATTTAAGTTTAAGCATGTATTAAGCCTATTCTACTATTTAGGAGCACTATAAATCCACATTTTTACGCCATTACCTTTAGCGCAAGTATTGGGTCCTACTTTATAATCCGATGACCCATCTCTGCAGATAGCACCTACTTTTTTGGGATTTTTGGTTTTGCCAATATCTTTCATTTTAATTCCAGAGCCACCACCAGAACCACCACCGGCAATAAAACCATCTGGATGACCATAACCAGTAGGCATCCAATTTAATTGTGGATTAGGAGGTCCTACTGCAATGCCAGTACCACCTGGACCACCACCAGTGGGTGAACCTACT
>JBMYOR010000928.1:0-1215 GCA_049599535.1 Bacteroidia bacterium
CCTTTTATTTCTCTACAAAAAGCAAATTGAGCTCTTGCAACTATTCATAATAAATTTTCATTTATACTACCAATTATTAGTATAATCATCTTTTGATAATTTATACAAATTGGCTTCTTGTTCAAAGCACAAATAACCAGGAATACATTTGTGCTTTTTAACAAAATTGAAACCTAGTTTTTTTAACGTTTTATTAGGAGCAGGATTATTAGCAGCAGGCTCGCACCAAAGCGTTTTTAATTGTAACCGCCTAAAAAATTGCGGAACCGACCTTTTTACCATTTCTGTACCCAATCCTAATTTTCGGTTTTGGCTACTCCAAAGATGTAAATGCATTTTAGCACTTTTACCAAAACTAATTTCGTTTACATTACAATGCCCAATGGCTTTACCGTTAACTTCAATTATCAAAGCTAGCGATGCCTTGTTTTTATCAGGCAGGTTCAGTTGCCCTTCGAGCATTTTAGTTAACTCATTTCTAGTAGGTATTTTGTTTAAATCTACTCCCATTGCTATTAAAAAATCTTGGTCAGATTGCAACCAATAGTTTGCAATAGGTTCAATATCATTTTGTGCTAAATCTCTAAGCTCAATTTGCATTACATTACTTTTATTTTAGTTCTAAACCCTAAAACCTTGTGAATTTTAGAATTACTGAAAAATTACAAAATAGAGCATTACAAGCCCTACTATAATAAAAACCAATATATAATATGGCATTTTTTCGCCAATTAGCTCATCTTTTTTAAGCTGCTTTTTAAACTCTGCTGGTAACCTACCACTGGTTGACTTTTTATGCGAAACAAGTTTAATTTCGCGTAATTTGGAACCTAAGTTTATTTTAGCAATTGGCAAATGGTGCAGCACTTTTTCATTGGTATTTGATGTGCTCAGGTCATAAATCATTAAACCACTTGTTGTGCCATTTGCATAGGTTTCAAGCTGTATTACTTTATTATTTTTTAATTTAAACTTATTAATATAACCTGTACTCAGCACCTCTAACACACTGTATTCATAATACTTAACCTGGTTTTTAATTAAAAAGTCAACAAAGGCTTCACCTTTATTAAATTGAAAAGAAAATTTGAACTCGTTTTTATACCCCTTGTCACCAAAAAACAAAAAATAACTACCATTATCAAACACAAAATGTAAAAGCACTAAACTGGTAATATTTAGCTGATGATTATAGTACATTTTTGAACTAAACAA
>JBMYOR010000929.1:0-1212 GCA_049599535.1 Bacteroidia bacterium
TCTACTTCTGTATCACAGGTGAATTTCCCATTATCCAAAATGAACTCAATAGACTCTTCATCATTTCTAGTGGTTTCAAATGCTTTTACATCAAGTTCCTCAGCGCCGTTTACAAGAGTTACGTCTACATGAACTCTATCTGTTACGGCATGCTCACTTTTCAAACTCGCCGATACGTAAGTTATCTTATTTTTGGCTCTATCTACTATCCTATTTGCAAACTTCGAAGTCCCTTGAATCATCCCTTGATTCACCATTTTTTGGAATGGCTCTTCTTTGCTCACATGGCCCAAATCGAATAGTACTTTTTGCCACAATCGAGAGTACAATAAGTGCCCTACCGCGTGCTCAGAACCACCAATGTATAAATCTACATTTTGCCAATAGGCCTCTTTGTCTTTACCCACAAAAGCATCCTTATTATTAGGATCCATATAACGCAACCAATACCAACTACTGCCCGCATAACCCGGCATGGTATCGGTTTCGCGCCTTTGGCCACTACCCGCATCAACCCACTCTTCTACTGCTGCAATTGGAGAATCTCCCGTGCCCGTTGGTTTATATGATGCCACTTCAGGTAGTGTAATAGGCAAATCGCTCTGAGCCAAAGGCTTGGGTGTTTCGCCATCAAATACTATTGGAAAAGGTTCTCCCCAATAGCGTTGACGAGAGAAACCCGCATCGCGCAAGCGATAATTAACCTTAGGCGTACCTATGCCTTCTTCTTCTATTTTATCTATGGCAGCGGTTATTGCTTCTTTCACTTCCATACCATTTAAAAAGCCTGAATTTATCAATTTGCCTTCTTTGGCATCATAGCTTTCGTTGGTTATATCTCCGCCACTTACTACTTGTCTAATTTCTAAACCAAACTTTTTGGCAAAAGCATAATCTCTACTATCATGTGCTGGTACGGCCATTACAGCTCCTGTACCGTAACTTGCTAAAACGTATTCTGATGTCCAAATAGGAATCTCTTGTTTGGTAAACGGATTGATAGCATAAGCACCCGTAAAAGCACCAGTTACGGTTTTCACATCGGCCATTCTATCACGCTCAGAACGTGATTTTACGTACTCAATGTATTTTTCTACTTCGGCTCTTTGGTCATCAGTGATTAGTTCTTGAATCAAATCGCTTTCAGGTGCCAACCAATGCGATTCTTCAAAACACAGATTGGGTTGATCAAATTGTCAGTCAAATTCGCCA
>JBMYOR010000930.1:0-1210 GCA_049599535.1 Bacteroidia bacterium
AAAGGCATAGCAACAGTTTTTAATTTGAAATAATAAAACAAACAAATAGGAAAAAGCCCAGCAGCTAACACAGGGTATACAAACATTTGGCGATTAGTGGTTTGCGTTCATTTTCAGCTCGCATTTCGCTTTTTACAATGGGCGACAGATATTCGCTCCGAAGAGCCATTCGTTACATACCCAAAACGCTACCAGCAATTAGAAAATGACAAGACTTCCATTTTTAATAGTACTTTCTCTTGTTTTTCAACAAGGTGCTTTTTGCCAATCCCTTTCAGATGAGAAAATTTATAATTCTTTTGAGAAAGCACTGAAACACCCAGAGAAAGTAAAACGGCTAATTGTAGATGCAGCAACCGTGAATTTCGTATTACCTGAGTCAATTGGTGATTTCCCAAATTTAATCGAGCTTAGAATAACTTGCGATGCAATGGGCATGTTTCACCATACAGGTGGCAGCCCATTGAACAAGGTGCCCTCCCAAATAGGCAAATTGACTAATCTTGAAATATTAGATTTATCCTGGCACCATATCTCAGAATTGCCAAAAGAGATTTCAAATCTTAGAAAATTAAAGACTCTTAATCTTTATGAATGCAGCTTTGAAAATTTACCACCTGAAATCGGTAATCTTGAAAACTTAGAAGAACTTGATTTAAGCATAAATTACCTCAAGCGCTTTCCACCTGAAATTACTAACTGCAAAAACTTAAGAGTGCTTAAACTCGGACTCAATCATTTTGAAAGTTTTCCAGTAGAGATACTCGAACTTAAAAACATCGAAGAGCTTAGTCTGTTTGGAGTTTACTTTGATACTCTCATTATCCCTTCAGCGCTTCAGAATCTCAAATCCCTTAAAGTATTAAATATAGCATCCTTGGAATTAAAAGAGTTTCCAAAGGTTTTAAGTAAAATGGCTCAGCTTGAAAGGCTCGAAATTAGTGGTAATGATTTCAAAGATATTGACAAGCAAATATCCATTTTGACAAATCTTAAGTACCTTGAACTAGATGCTATTCAACTTTCGGACAATCCAACAGAGTTGATGAAATTAAAAAAATTGGAAACGATTACATTAAATGGCCCCCCATATGAGATGAGAAAAAGGTTGAGAGCCATTCTTCCCGAAGGAGTAAAAATAAATTAATAAAAAGGAGTAGTAGTAGTAGTAGTAGTAGTAGTAGTAGTAGTAGTAGTAGTAGTAGTAGTA
>JBMYOR010000931.1:0-1206 GCA_049599535.1 Bacteroidia bacterium
TTGCCGTAACAAGCTCGCAAGAGTGGATTGATTGCGTTCTTAATAATTTTGATGATTTTTTAATTGATCATGCCGATTGCGAAAGAAAAGCAAGCAGCATGGCTATGAGTTTTGTTGCAAAATATCCGGATAGGCTAGAGATCATTCAAGAGTTGATTGATACAGGAATTGAAGAGCTTGAGCATTTTAAGGACGTTTACACTATCATGGAAAAGCGTGGCGTAAGACTTCCTGAAAAAATGGGGGAAGACAAATATGTAAAGGACCTAATAAAGCTTTGCCGACATACAAGAGAAGAGCGGTTTATTGACAGGATGTGTGTGGCGAGTGTAGTAGAAACACGTGGAGCTGAGCGATTTAAAATGGTTGCCGACAATATTGAAGATGAAGAATTGCAAGCTTTTTACAAACGCTTGTGGACATCAGAAGCCAAGCACGGCCATATTTTCGTAAAAATGCTTTTGAATTACTTTACCGAAGAGCAGGTTTACCCTAGATTAGAATACTTAACAGAAAAAGAAGGCGAGATCATAAGTGCGCTGCCTATTAGGCCGGCTTTGCATTAATTAAGCTTCATTTACCGCTTCCAAAACTTTTTTAATCAGGTTCTCTGATAATCTGAATCCGATTTCATTGGTTAGCTTGTGAATTGCAGGCTTTAAGGACTCAATTGTCCCGTTTCTTTTTAACAATATTAAAATTCCAATCAGTCCGATGATTTTCAATCCTTTTTCGGTTGCAATGGCACGCCCTTTTTTCTCGTCTATTATTAACAAGTCTGCACTCATCTCAATTGTGAGTAAAACAGCTTCTGTTTCACCAAGGTCAAGCATGTTGAGTAGTTCGTGATTTTGATTGAATGATCTACTTCTTTTTACAGTTATCCAAGAACAGTTGTCAATTTTTTCTTTTTGAGTCTGAATTACCGATAACTCATCATAAACAGATTTTGGCAGAATTATTTTATTGAACAAGGTTTGCAACTCATCAAACAATTCAAGTTGAATCAAGTTTGAGATTGCGGAAGTGTCACTAACAACTACCAAAATTATAATTCGCTAATTGTTTGCAAATCAATATCTAAATCACTTTGTTCATATTTGATTAGAACTCCATGTTTTTTCAGTTCCTGCTGAAACTCTTGCTGAGTAATTCCCGCAAATTTTTTAGCTTGTCCCATTGATAAGTTGCCTTTGTCGTACAAAT
>JBMYOR010000932.1:0-1205 GCA_049599535.1 Bacteroidia bacterium
AGCTGGTTTTGGCGGCAAAGGGGGTAAAACGGTAATCAGAGATAATGCCGGTTTTTTTGAAAAACAAATAATTGGTACCGATGGCGCCGATGGTTATATGGGCAATATAGGAGTAGATGGCAATGGTGGCACAGGTCCTATTTTATGGTTGGTTAAAGATGATGAAATTTTAGATTTATTGCTTGAATCAGAAACTTGGTAAATGCCAAATATTAAAAGAAGAAAATTTATAAAGCAAGCAGCCGCTTTGGCTCCCATTTTAATTTTTGGTTTAAATGGCTGTAAGGCCAATATTGATCTTAAAGTGTTAAAAAATATTGGGTATCCAAGTATAAAAAATAATAGTGTATTTAAACTCGATGATTTTTTAGAAACTATAAACTACACGGGCAAAGAGCATGATTCAGACTTGTTAAAAACACTTTTAAATCAAATTGAAATAGATTTTAAATCTGAGCTTACTGCTTTTTTTAATGGTTGGCAATTGTCACGAACAGAACTAGTACTACTAAATTTAGGCCAATATGATTAATGAGCTAAAGCACCATGAATCAAATACGCTTGGGCCATATGATATATGCATTGTAGGTAGCGGGCCCGCTGGTATTACTTTGGCATTAAAACTTCAAAAGGCAGGCAAAAAAGTAATTGTGCTTGAGGCTGGATCATTTGCCCCAAATGCCATTACTAATGCTTTAAAATCAGGTAATAAATCAACAGGACAATGGTATAATATTGAAGGGTCAAGATTAGTACAATTGGGCGGTACTTCTGGGCATTGGGCTGGTTATTGTGCCGAGCTTGATAAAGAAGATTATTACTTAAATAATATTGATTCTGTTAAATGGCCTTTTAACTATAACGAACTCAAGGTATTTGATGCTGAAGCTGCCGAAATATTAGAATTAGGGCGAGCACAAGCGCCGAACCCTAAAGAAAATGAAGTAATCGCCTTTAAAAATACATTCCAAGAAAAAATGTGGCGATTTTCTACACCTGTACGTTTTGGTAAAAAGTATAAAAATTTGGATATATACACTACATTTGAAGGAGATAATACTGTTTTATTACAACAGTTAGTACAAACAATGTTAAAAAAATATAAAAATAATATTACAACTATGGAAGTAATTAAATATAAAATAAATAAATATCTACATTATTTACAGTCTATGTTACCAAATTTTATAGTAAATAGTGATTAT
>JBMYOR010000933.1:0-1205 GCA_049599535.1 Bacteroidia bacterium
AAACAAAAAAATAGCTAACAGTCTAAAAGAAAAGAACCAATTAATAGAGGAATCTTTATTGCAAAAGGAATTGTTTTTAAAAGAGACGCACCATAGGGTAAAAAATAATCTCCAAATAGTTTCGAGCCTTATGAGTATACAAGGCAGGTCGTTAAGCGATCAGCGGTCAAAAGATTTAATACGCGAAAGTCAAAATAGAATAAAGAGTATGAGTTTGGTGCATGAGAGCCTTTATCAGGCAAAAGACTTGTCTCAAATAGAAATTGAATCCTTTATTAAAAGAATAGCAGAAGGGGTTAACAGTTCATTAAAAGCAAAAAATCAAGATATTGAATTAAAAATATTAGCTGATAATTTTAAATTAAATGCTGAGCAGGCCGTACCAATAGGAATTATAATTAATGAGTTAGCGAGTAATGCTTACAAGCATGCATTTAAAAATAAAGTAAAAGGTAGGTTGTTGATTGAGTTTATAAAGTCTGATGACGGTTTAACTTTAAAAGTTGATGACGATGGAGAAGGGTTGCCAAATGATTTTAAAGCAGATTTTAGTAGTGGTTCAATTGGTATGGCACTGGTGCAAGCTTTAGCACAAGATCAACTTGATGGTGATCTACTTATTAATAGTAATAACTGCAAGTTTTCAATAAATTTTAAACCAAGTATGGCTGCTTAAATTTAATTCTAGTTTATTTTATTTGTTGTTAATTGTGTTAATTGTGTTGTTGGTTAGGTTATATGTTCTATTGATTATGTAAGGGGTAAAACGTAATAAAAGGTGTGTGTTGGCAAATTAAAAAACAAACAAATACTATTTAAAGTATACCTAGGTTTTAAAATATTTTTAGATAGTTTTGTTTTGTGTGGTAGTTGGTTTTGGTTAGTAAGAATCTAAGGTTTTAAAAATTTATTGAAATTAGTAATTTGAATAATAAACCTATGGCGCGTTTTTTATGGATAGTAATTTTTACCTTGGTATTTGCCGTAAATTCAGTTTTGTGTAATGAGCGAGACTCACTAATAGCAAATATTAAAAGCCTTGAAAATGATGAAGATTACTTAAAAGAGTTATTCTCAATTTCAAATCTTTCGTTACAGTTTAATACTGATACAGCGTGGTATTGGGCACAAAAACTGAAAACAAAAGCTGTTGAAAAAGATGTTACCTATTGGGCGGCAAAGGCCGATCATATATGTGCAATTGT
>JBMYOR010000934.1:0-1204 GCA_049599535.1 Bacteroidia bacterium
ATTAAACCACAACCAACGCGCTAAAGAAATAGGCCAAATGATTGGCGGTGCCAATGCCGGCGAATCGGCCCTTAAGAGTGCTAACGAACTTTTGCAGAAATTTGCAGCAACAGTTTAAAATAAATTCAAAAAACATAAGAATGTCAAACAACTTATTAGCAGGTAAAAAAGGAATCATTTTCGGTGCACTTGATGAGCGATCAATATCATGGGCCGTAGCTAAAAAAGCACATGAGCAAGGCGCTGAGTTTGTATTGACCAATGCCCCTATTGCTTTGAGAATGGGTACAATCAATCAATTATCAGAAAAATGCGGAAACGCCCCCGTGATTTCTGCTGATGCCACAAATATGGAAGACCTTGAAAAATTGGTTGACGAAAGCATGGAAAAGCTCGGTGGAAAAATTGACTTTGTACTACACTCTATTGGAATGAGCCCAAATGTGCGAAAAAAGAGACATTATACCAATCTAAATTACGATTGGTACCATAAAACAATGGATATTTCGGCCATGAGTTTCCATAGAGTAATGCAAACTTTATATCAAAAAGATGCAATGGCAGATGAAGGTTCAATACTAACCTTAAGCTACATGGCTGCCCAGCGAACTTTTCCGGATTATAATGACATGGCCGAAGCCAAAGCCATGCTTGAATCTATTACACGAAGCTTTGGTTATCATTTTGGTGTTAAAAATAAAGTACGTGTAAACTCAATATCTCAAAGCCCTACTATGACTACTGCCGGTAGCGGCGTAGGTGGATTTGATTCGTTTTTTAATTATGCCGATAAAACATCTCCACTTGGCAATGCAAGCGCCAATGATTGTGCCGATTACTGCTTGAGCATGTTTTCTGACTTTACAAAAAAAGTTACCATGCAAAACCTAATGCACGATGGTGGTTTTTCATCAGTAGGAATATCAGCCGATGTTATGGGCATTTTTGCTGATAAAGAAGATAAATAAGATTTAATCAAAAATTGATTGAAAACCGACTTAATACAAATTGAGTCGGTTTTTTTATTTGATATCAATACGACCTAATAAGTTTATCAAAACATACTGTTGAGTTTTTAAAGTAATCGCAAGATTTTGACGGGTCAAGGTTTTGAAACGTATTATAATGCCCCGCCCGGGCTCAATTTGCGAAGAGTAATAGCTAAAGGTTTTTTGCTCAAAAAAAAAACCGAAATGTAGTAAAA
>JBMYOR010000935.1:0-1203 GCA_049599535.1 Bacteroidia bacterium
ATAATATTAATTTCATCTAAGTTCCACAAATTTTTTAATTTAATAGAATAAATATCTGTAGTATTTGATAGTTGAATATTATCATCAATAATTTTATCAATTTTAAACCCAAGGCACAAATCAATTCCTAACCGGCTCCATTCATTATTATGTGCATAAACACGTATTAGGTCTCTGATCGTATAATTATTTGCATTTTTAAAACCACCTGAATAGTTTACAGCTGCGCCTGTTTCTTGCTCAATTACATCTCTAATTTTTGTTGCGCAGTTGTTAAAAAAGTAATCATAAAAATAGTATCTGTTTTCAGGCTTCTCATTCCAAATTAAAAAGTTAAAAAGCTTTTGTTTTTGGGTGGAATCAAGGTTTAAAACTTGCTCGGTTATGGTTCTATTATCTCTGGTGTAAATGGGCACAAACCTTGAAAAACGACCAACACCAAGTTTGTATTCTAAATAGCCTTTGGCAAAATTGAGCTCAAAATTGGGTTTGTTAAACTCAAATATTCCGTAATTAAATACCAAATCGTATTGCTGTTCAGGATCGTTCACTCTTATGGCGGTATGGCCAAAACACTCATAAATTAAGTTGCCAGGAGCGCATGTAATTACACTAATTTCTGCTTTGCTACTTAACTTAAACTCTTTTGCTTTTGATGAAAAAAAAACAAGTGTAAACAAGGTAATTAAAATACCAATTTTCATTTCTCTTCTATTCTTTTATGAAGGTTAACTGGCTTTGATTTTTTTCTCATTTTTATATTTAAAACTTCAACTAAAACTGAAAAAAACACAGCAAAATATATGTAACCTTTTGGCACATGCTGATCGAGCCCTTCTAAAACAAGAGTAAAGCCTATTAAAATTAAAAACGAAAGTGCCAATAACTGCAGAGATGGATGCTTATTTATAAAATCAGAAATTTTGCCTGCAAAGGCCATCATTACAGCCATTGAAATTACAACAGCAATAATCATTAATTGTACATGCTCGGTTAAGCCTACGGCAGTTAAAATTGAATCAATCGAAAAAATACATATCATCCATCGCTATTATCTCTGGAACCATTGTGAGTTCTGAAACCACTACTACCCCCGGAACCATCACCGCTGCTGAAATGAAAAACTTTAAAACACCAAAAGTGACAGCAAAAGTTAATGTAGAGTTAGATAAAGAAATTGCTAATTATGAATATTTAGTTGGC
>JBMYOR010000936.1:0-1202 GCA_049599535.1 Bacteroidia bacterium
TTCCACCTGGGGAAGGGTTAGGGATGGGGCAAATACCGAGCTTTACGCAAGTTTTGGATGCGGATTAAATTTTTTAGTGGTAAAAAACGGGGAATAATAAAAAAAAGGCATCTGTTTAGATGCCTTTTTTTATGCAATTTTAACTGCACTTATTTTACATATAATTTTTTAGTAAGCACTTGGCCCGCTTTGGCTAAAGTAACAAAGTATAAACCTGAGTTAAAATCATTAATTGATATAGCCATTTGGTCTTGCAATACCTTATGCTGCTTTTGGTAAACCATTTTGCCCGTAATATCAATTACCGATACACTTAATTGCTCGCCTTTATTTGCTTTTAAACCTTGAATAAAAACTTGGTTTTTTGCTGGATTAGGAAATAAAGTGGTGGCGTTTAGGCTTGTGTTTTCAATATTTACACCACCTTCTTTAATCATTCTTATTTTGTTATTACCATTATCGGCTGCATAAATTACATCAGCGTTATCGTCGTAAAATAACTGATATATATTTTGAAATCTAGCAAAGGTGTCGTTTTCATTTATCTTGTTACCACAATCGTTTGACCAATTGCTACCTGCAAAAGTTTGAAAATACTTAGAACCATTGGCGTATTTTCTAATAGTACAACCATCAGATACCAACCAAGTATCTCCCATTTTTAATAAATCAGTGGCATTTGCCATACCCCCCATATCATAGCTAAAGCTATAATCAGGCTCAAGAGCTACGGTAGTTACTTTTCCGTTCGATACTTTTCGTACCGATGTTCCATCAGCAACATAAATATCGTCTCCATCTAAAAACAATCCTGTTGGTGATACAAATTTGGCCTTTGTAGTAGCATTGCCGTTATCGGTTCCGGCCAAGCCTTCTTGCCCAGCAACTACAGTTACGGTTCCTGTCAAATCAATTTTTTTAATGCAATAGTTTTGGCGATCCGCTACATATACATTTCCACTAGCATCAATTTCAATGTCTGATGGGTCATTAAAGCCAGAAATATCGGTAGCTTTTGTGGTGGTAATCGAAGCCAAGTTGCTAATATTTACAAACCTAACAACGTTGTTACCCGCATCGGCAACCACAAGCACTTCAACGCCTGCTCTCTCAACCGCTCTTAAGCCTTTTGGGCTGTCAAAACGCATACCTACCCCTTGTCCGGCTTCGTATCCTTGGTTACCTACTCCGCCTGCCGCGGT
>JBMYOR010000937.1:0-1200 GCA_049599535.1 Bacteroidia bacterium
TGACCGAACTTGTGATGTTTCTGGCGTTTACACCATCGTGCATTTCGGCTTTTTCGTGAATATGAAAATTATCTACGCCAACTCCTTCATAAGATAAAAAGGCCCATGTTGCATCAAAATAGATTCTAAATTGAACTGAGTCTTTACTACTCATGCTTGATACCGGAATTTCGGTGCTTGCCACATGCCAATGTAATTTGTTGTTAGAAAAGCCCCATTGATTCCAGTTTCTCCCTGAGTTGGTACTCGCTATACTATTCCATGTTTGGCCATCTTCTGAATACTCAATGTAAAAAGTAGCATCCCACTCTTGTTCGTAAGCAAGGCTTAACGATAAATATGGATTTGAACTAAAGCTACTTAAATCAAAAAATGGAGAGTACAAATACGAAACTTCTTGGCTTCCAAAATCGCCATCAAGATTTGTCACCCATGCCTTAGTGCCACTTGCTGCGCTTTTTATATAAGTATTGTTGCTCGATGGCTCACCATGCTCCCAGGTACTATTTGTTCCTGTTGCGTAAAAGGTGCCATTATTGGTTTCAAAATCTTCGAAATAAGGATAAGAATTTATGTATTTAAGATTGGTAATTTCAAAACCAGATATGGTATCGTTTACCGTGTAATTATCGGTATTATGAGCTGTCCAAAACTTTAAACTATGCGTTGCAAAAGCCGATAAATTAGCTTTTGCACTAAAGCTAAATGTTGATGTACTATTGGCCAATATGCTTGGAATTGTATCTTTTACAGGCGCATTGTTGTTTAATTGATAATAGATGAATACGTTGTTTTGAGTTGAAGCGCTATTATTCTTTACGCTCACTTTAATGGTTTCGTTTCCTAATCCAGCACCATTAGAGTTCATGTTAAAACCAACTGCTTCAACATCATTAGCAATGTTTTGAATATTTACATCATCTATAGCCAAACCCTCGGCATTGGTCCATTGATCTGAGCTTATTACAATTCTAAATTTAACTGCTGTTTTCACCGTCATACCACTAACTGGAATTTCATAGCTGCACAATTCGTATCCGCTGCTGTTCTGATTCCAGTAATGGCTGTTGTTATACCAGTTTAAGCCATTGCCGTTCTGCCCCAATTTGGTCCAAGTAATGCCATCTTCGCTGTACTCTACCCAAGCTTGGTTTCCCCATTGCAAGTACCTGTTCATTTTAAAGCTCAGAGTTGGGTTTG
>JBMYOR010000938.1:0-1199 GCA_049599535.1 Bacteroidia bacterium
GTTTTGCAAGAGCGAGAGTTAACGCGTGTAGGTGGCAATACTACTATTAAAATAAATGCCAGAATTATTTGTGCTACGCATCGTGATCTTAAAGGAGAAGTAGAAAAAGGTAGTTTTAGAGAAGATCTTTATTACCGTTTGCTTGGTTTGCCTATTCATTTACCGCCTTTGAGAGATAGAGATAATGATGTGCTTATACTAGCCAAGTTTTTTACCGATGAGTTTTGCAAAGCCAACGGAATGGAAAAGGTGACTTTTGCGCAAGCGGCGCAAAAAAAGTTATTAGAATACCCTTGGCCGGGCAATGTTAGGGAGCTAAAAGCTGTTGTTGAGCTTTGCTCGGTTATGTGTAACGATAACATTATCGAAGAAGAAGATATATCGTTCCATAACACCGGAAAGTCAACAGATTTTTTAATGGAAGAATTATCATTAAGAGATTATACAAACAAAATCATCGAACATTTTTTGCATAAATATGATAATAATGTAGTTAAGGTTGCCGAAAAACTTGATATGGGTAAATCAACTATTTATCGTATGATTAAGAATGGCGAGATTATTATGAACGAGTAACACATTTATGTTATGCGCATATCGTACAATTCTCCGGTAATACTAACTTTTACAGTAATTTGTGCCATTGTAATGCTTTTAGAAAGTGTTTTGCTGCCGGGTATAACTCGTGCTGCTTTTACTGTTTATCCAAGCTTTAGTTTTTTAAATCCATTAGATTACTTACGTATATTTAGCCATGCAATTGGGCATGCAAACTGGGCACATTTGGTTTCTAATTTCACTTTTATATTGCTATTGGGCCCCATTTTAGAAGAAAAATACGGATCAAAGCATTTGTTAATTATGATGTTTGTTACGGCTTTAATTACGGGGATATTAAATGTATTGTTTTTTTCTACGGGATTGTTGGGTGCAAGCGGAATTGTGTTTATGCTCATTATATTAAGTTCAATTACCAATATTAGGCAAGGTGAAATACCGCTTACTTTTATACTTATATCATTACTGTTTCTAGGTCAAGAGTTCTTATCGGCCTTTAAAAATGACAATATATCGCAGTTTGCTCATATTATAGGCGGTGTTTGTGGTGGCTTTTTTGGTCTTAGGTTTGCTAAACCAAAAAACGGATAAATACCTGCATATAATTCCATAGCTCCATTATTAAATTTATTCGGTGTTGG
>JBMYOR010000939.1:0-1181 GCA_049599535.1 Bacteroidia bacterium
CCCCTTCCACTTGGGGTAGGGTTAGGGATGGGGCAATTACAGAGCTTTACGCGAGTTTCGGATGTGAATTAAATTTTTTTTGTGGTACAAAAACGGGGAATCATTAAATTTTGATTGCAATCAGGCTTGCAGTTGGAATATGCTTGAAAAAGGCGGTTTACTTTGGGCTTGCGTATAGATACCTTTAGGGTAAAAAAATGTTGTGAGCTAACCTTAATCATGAAAAGACAGCCAAGATTGGTGAAACACTTAAATGCTTCAATAGGTAATAACCAAAATCTAAATCAAACGCACGAATGGCGTTTGATACATAAAATTGACACTGTATTTAGATCTACCAATGCGGCATTTGATTTGGTACCTGATGAAATCGGAAAGTACCATATTGAATATGAAAGCACTTTTGAAAAAAATGGCTGCAGTAATTACAGGTTAGATACCAATGGTTTTAGAGTAATAATGCCAACTCTTTTAATTTCACAACAAAAGGAATTCAATATATTCCCTATCCCTTTTACCCAACAATTTGAACTACAAGGCATTAAACATATTAAAAGCTGCCATTTAATATCATTAAAGGGCAAAGAAATACAAATTGAATTTTTTAAGACAGGTAACAAAAATTGGAATATAAAATTGGTGAACCGCGCCAGCCCGGGAATCTATCTATTCACAATTATTACCAATGACTCGTTACATTCCATAAGACTTATTTCTAGATAAACTAAAAGGAGTATCGGAAATAATGCCACAATTCAATTCGATGGAACCCCATAGTTTCTGATCAGTAGCGGGCAACTTAACATATCCCAAGTTTATTGGCAGAATTGTGCGTGCTAAACATGAATTGGACTTTAAACTCAATAATAGATTTTGTAATACAACTACCGATACCCCTTTTTCATTTTTCTTTTACCCAAGGAGTACAACACTCTATTATTGAGCCGTCTAATCATTTTATTTCAAGCGTTTCTGTAAATCTTAATTTTTTAAATTTGAAAAATGATGATTAAAAAATTAGTGGCGCTAGGATCTATTATTTTTTTAATTATGCTGGTTCCTTTTAAGCTAAAGGCATCTCATGGTTATGGAGCCAACATTGAATGGGAGTTTAAGAACCACGATACTGTAATTTTTTATTTTTCTGTTTATTTCAATTGTGCAGACTTAAACAGTATTAC
>JBMYOR010000940.1:0-1181 GCA_049599535.1 Bacteroidia bacterium
CCATTTTGCATGCCGGGTTCAAACTTTGGCATAATATTAAGCAAGCGCATTGCTTCAGCAACCATTGCTTCTGTAGCCCACTCTTCAACTTTCCCAATTGGCTTTACTTCAGTAACGCTTCCGTCTTTTTCAATTATAAATTGCAGATACACCTTCCCTTCTCGTTCATCTTTTATATCCTGCTCGGGGTATTTCATGTTTTCTTGCAAAAACTTAACAAAGCCTGCCTGCCCGCCTTTAAACTCTGGTTTAATTTCTACTACATTAAATATGGGTAAATTGTTAGCCTCATCAATTTCGGAGTTTTGCGCAACCGCCGCAAAAAACCAAAACACCATAAAACCTAAAGTAAATATCTTTTTCATCATTTAAATCTAAACATTATCGGAATTGAATATTTTACGTGAACCGGTTTTCCGCGCTGCGTACCGGGTTTCCAATTGGGCATTTGAGCTACCACCCTAACTGCTTCTTTTCTCATGGCTTTTGTGGCTTTAGCCTCAGTACCCTTAAAAATTTCAACATCTCGTACCGCGCCTGATTTATCAATAATAAAACTCACGTAAGCAGTACCTTCAATCTGTTTTCGCTTCTCTTTTTTAGGATATTTTACATTGCTTTTAAGGTACTCAACAAGCGCCAATTCACCTCCAGGAAACTGGGGCAACTCTTCGACAAATTGCACTACTGAATCTCTTTTCGCAGTATCCTGCGCCGAAAGTTTTACTGTAAAAAGGGCAAATGCTGCAAGCACAAAATATTTCATAAGTTCTAAATTAGGTGAATTTGATTTACTCTAGCCCAATTTAAATCAATTACCAAAACAGCCACTAGGCTACAAGCTTTTACCAACTCTTGTAAAGGGAGCCAAATCAAGGTCAGCAAAGTCACCTTTCTCATATTTAAACTCAGCTACTTTGGCAATCATACCCGCATTATCAAGGCAATATTCAAAAGCCGGCACATAGGTTTTAATATTAAGCTCATCTCCCATTTGTTGTAGCGACGAACGCAAATAACTATTGGCTGCAACTCCGCCAGCTATACCAACATGTTTTACACCATAATCTTTAGCCGCTTTTTCAAAATTATCATAAATTTCATTTGAATAATTATTATCAACTATGGATAATCCATGATTATCTTTAAGTATTTCTCTGTATGATTTTATTTCCATTAGT
>JBMYOR010000941.1:0-1177 GCA_049599535.1 Bacteroidia bacterium
TTTTAATTGTACTTGGTATTGGCTCGTGTCAGGTTGATGACTCAGAACCTAACCGACGTAATACACCTGATGGCTACACCCTTGTGTGGAATGATGAATTTAACAGTAACTCAATAGATTTAGATAACTGGAATTATGAATTGGGAGATGGAACCGCATATGGTTTGCCAAAAGGCTGGGGAAATCAAGAAGAGCAAATTTATACCGATGACTTTGCGAATGCTTTGGTAGATAACGATGAAGATCGTTCGGTTTTGATTATACGAGCTATAAAAAGTACCGGCTATACCAGTGCCAAATTAACTACCGAAAATAAGTTTAACTTTAGATTTGGTAGGGTAGATGTAATGGCCAAAATGCCTAAAGGCGAAGGTCTTTGGCCGGCAATTTGGACATTAGGAGCCAATAGAAATGAAATTGGATGGCCCGGTTGCGGTGAAATTGATATTACAGAAACATTAGGTAATGAGCCCAACCATGCATTTAGCACGGTGCATTTTACAAATGGCAAAAACAAGCATGAGTTTATTAACGGAGATTATACCTTGGCCGAAGGGAATTTTTACGATGATTATCATAAGTTTTCGGTAGAGTGGACCCCAGAATCAATGACATTTTATATTGACGAAAACGCGGTAACTTCTATTGAGATAAGAGAAGATATGAAGGAGTTTTTGCGCCCGCATTACTTGATTTTAAATGTGGCTATTGGCGGAAATTTAGGTGGAGAGATTGATCCAGATTTTAGATCCGGCGAAATGAAAGTAGATTATGTGAGAATTTACAGCAAAGATGATTTTACCGCACCCGATGCCCCGGTATTAAACGTTGACGAGGAGTTTAATGGCAAAGTAATCGATCAATCGGTGGTGCCAATGTTTATAAAAGAAGGCTTTGAAAACTTTGGTACTGTAAGGCTTACAGCTTATGGGCCTCAAGCACCTGATTTTTTGCCTTCTGATACGGCTTTAGATGGTAGCAATAGCACGGCTTGGATTTTTCCTGAAGAAGGAGTTTGGGGTGGTGCCTATATTTCTGGCGAAAGCACGGTTGATTTAAGCCAATATTCCAGTTTAAAATTCGCATTAAATTCAAATACACCTTTACAAGATGCCGAAATTAAACTTGAGAGTGCTGAGACTGCTCACAGTATATTTTTAAAAGATTATGTAGCAGA
>JBMYOR010000942.1:0-1177 GCA_049599535.1 Bacteroidia bacterium
TGCAATATTAAAATGTAATTGCTCATGAGCTAGTATATGGTTGTTTATCCGTGTTTTATTATACCATGATTTATTTGGGTAAAAATCTGCTTTAATTGTGGTTTCAAAGCTTAATGGCACTTTAATAAGGCCAGGACAAACGTTTTCTTTTTGTAAAATAGTAGGCTTACCCACCCGCAAAAAGGGTTATAAAAAGGGAATTGAATTATCATTTGGTAAACCACGACCGGGTATTGGTGGCGGAATTTGCCAAATTACCAACCTATTGCACTGGTTGGCATTACACTCACCTTTAACAATTACCGAAAGGCACCATCATAGCGTAGACCCTTTTCCTGATGATGGTAGAGTACTACCGTGGGCCAGTGGTGCGGCTGTATTTTACAATTACTTAGATTTTCAGCTCACCAACAACACCAATTGGACTTTTCAAATAAACTTATGGCTTACCAACAAATTACTAGAAGGAGAAATAAGAGTTAACAAAGAGCTTGACTTTGCTTACCATGTAAAAGAACATAATCATCGATTTATAAAAAAGGGTGACGAGTATTTTAGAAGTAATGAAATTTGGCGCGAAAAAATTGCCAAGTTTAAAAGTGGTGCGCTTATTGAAAAAGTGCTGGTTTATAAAAATTATGGTAAAGTAATGTACATACCTAAAACGTTTGAAAAGGCTTAAATCATTGCTCTTTTTACAACCATATACTATTCGCCTTTTGCTTGAATAACCTTTTGAATATAAACGTGCTCAATAACTTCAAAGCCTAATAAGCTACGGCTCATCCTAACCGGTAATAATTTCAAGTTTTTATCAAACTTATTCCAGCCTACACCGTAAAGGTCAATTTCTTTATAAACACCATTTCTCTCAACCGTTACTCCGGCCATTAAATTATTTGAGTATTTGTTTTTCTTTTGGCACCATACTTCAACTACATTTAAATCTACTTTTTGCGGTTTAACATCTTTATCAATATGATTTAAGCCATAACCAATTAAAAATACATAACCGCTAGAAAACAAACCTATTGACAATGAAATAATTACCATTAGCATTAACTTGATCCAAGTTCTTCTTTTTTTATTTTTTACATCCATTAATTTTCATTGACTAATTCAACCGGAATCTACTGCATTACATCCTGTTTTAATCCATTTCATTCATCATTATATT
>JBMYOR010000943.1:0-1167 GCA_049599535.1 Bacteroidia bacterium
TATAGAATAAGTTTTCCCATTAAACCCTTTATCCATTTTTTCAATATCAGTCATTTTTTCTGAATCAACTCTTTTAAATGGATTTTTTTTCATTTGTTCTAAACGTTTATCGGCATCGGTATACATGCTTCTGAACTTGATTAAATTAAATATGCGGTAACCTGAGCCAACTCTTTTTGACAAATATACCGCGGGGCCTTTATCTTCAAGTTTAATGGCAATCATTATAATTAAAAATAATGGCGAAAGAAATAAAATTGCTGTTCCGCTCACTAACACATCAAAAATTCGTTTGTCAAGTGGGGTTTTTATCTCTTTACCCTTTCGGTTTTTGGCCTTTGATTTTTGGTTTGTTAATGGGGCTTTGTTAAGTCCATTATTGTTGTTATCCGTTTCGTAGTTGCTGCCTTTCATCATCACATGATTCAATTATTACCAATACACACTCCTATACTAATCCAATATTTTTAATTTTCATCTCTAGCTCTTTTGGATTAAATGGCTTGTTTAATACATCAACTGCCCCTAAACTATAGGCTTTAATTCGGTTTTCGCTCTTGCTTTTTGATGATAAAATCAGCACGGGTATATCTTTTAATTCAGGCTTTGATTTTACCTCATTTAAAAAATCGTAGCCATCCATTCGTGGCATATCAATATCTGCTACAATTAGTGCTGGTGCAGAATTATTTTTTAAGTACTCTAAAGCTTCAATACCATCTTCGGCCATTTCTACATTAAAGGTCCTCGACAAGAAGGTAGAAAGAAACTTTCTCATCATTTCGTGATCATCTACAATAAGAATATCTTTCATTGTTGCTATTTTTTAATCGTTTGCTAATTCAAATTTATTAATACCACTTATTGCAAAACCAAAATTTCTGAGAACTACCGTTTCTACGCGGTTTTCGGTAAATCTACCCCTGAATTCGGTAACTCATCAGATTCTTTCGAGTTTTTGCTATACAAGCTTACAACTCAAGCTACAATCTGCCATTTATTTTACCGAAACTGAATCGATAGAAAAAGTTCTTTATCTAAACTCTTTGTCAATTTATAGCAGCCCATTTATTAAGAAACTTGGGGCTTTGTAATATTCAGTGTGTAAATGGTATTGTACATTGTGGTTTTGCGCCAAGCCCTAACCCAAGTGAGCAGGGAGTTTAA
>JBMYOR010000944.1:0-1167 GCA_049599535.1 Bacteroidia bacterium
TAATACGATTTTTTACTTTTTGTAAAATCAAAAGTGCCGTTTCATAAGACTGTGCCCCTCTTAATATTTCGGCTAAAAAAATTCTAGTTGTTCTAACCTGCTCTTCATCTTTATTATCAACATATGTTTTTAGCACACGTTTATAACAAGCCAAAGCCAACGGGTAGTTACCGCTGTAATAGGATGAGAGCCCAACGGTTTTAAGTTCTTCAAAACTATAACCTTTTACAATAAGTTCTTCAGGGTTAATTGGTTCTTTTTCGCCACCCAAAACTAATTGAGCTGGCAAACAAAAAATAACTAGTAATAATACTAGTTTTGAAACTGTTTCCTTTTGCATGTGTTGATTCAAAGTAAATATCTACTGAGCTAACCACATCTTAAATCATCGAAAATTAAATTAAACGTGTATGAAAAAAAAATACCCCTTGTACATTTTGAGTGTTTTGAGTTGTGTTTACTTATTGATTTCATGTTTTAAAACACCCACTCAACATATTAGTACTAAAATAAAAGGAGTTTCAGTAGTAGGTGCTCCAAAAGAAATTGAAAACACATCGTTTACAGAGATTATAAATATTAACTCTAATTACGTTGCGCTTATACCTTATGCTTTTGTACCAAAAACTGAAGCATCGGTAATTACAAACCATGGTTACCAATGGTGGGGCGAAACACCTGAAGGTATTATAAAATGCATAAAAATGGCTGATAGCTTGCACCTAAAAGTTATGATTAAACCGCAATTATGGTTCGCTCATGGGGAGTATACAGGCAATATTAATTTTAGTTCTGAAAAAGAATGGCTACAATGGGAAAAGCATTATACCGAGTACATTATGCGCTTCGTAAAACTTGCTAATGATTGGAATGTTGAACTTTTTTGCATAGGCACAGAGCTAAAAAGAGCAGTAGAAAATAGACCTGATTTTTGGATAAATTTAATTTCAAAAATTAGAAAATCATATAACGGAAAACTGACTTATGCTGCCAATTGGGATGAGTATGAAGATTTAATTTTTTGGAATAAACTTGATTTTATTGGAATAGACGCTTACTTTCCTCTATGCCAAAAAAAATGTAATTATAGTTCGTTAATAAATCAATGGCGTTCAATTTCAAATAGACTTGAAAAATTTAGCGCCAAAATTCAGAGACCTATTTTAT
>JBMYOR010000945.1:0-1165 GCA_049599535.1 Bacteroidia bacterium
TTTGATTAGATACCCCTACAAATACGCAACTGGCTTTAAAATACTCTGAGTGTTTTGTAGCTGCCCAAGCACTAAAGTAACCTCCATAAGATCCGCCGCCGATACCAACTTTATTTTTATCTACTCCTTTATTTTTTACTAAAAAATCAATGCCGTCTAGTACATCGTTAAACTCTTCATCAGCTAAATCACCAAAGTCAGCTTTTGAATATTCAATACCGCGGCCCGAGCTTGCACGGTAATTTGGCATAAATACAAAATAACCCTTTGCTGAGGCTACTTGGCCCCACATGCTGTAATATGTGCTCCAACCGTTATGTACGCAGCTTTCGGGTCCGCCATGTATGTAAGTAATTAAGGGGTATTTTTTTGATGAACTATAATCTTTAGGGTAAATCAAAACACCTTCAATTCGCAGGCCATCTCGTGCTTTATAAACAATACGCTCTTGTTGGCTTAGGGAGAACTCTTTTAAGTGGGCATTTACATTACTATGCTTGCTGAGTCTTTTTTTCTTTAAATCAAAGGTAAAAAGCTCATTTGGATGTAAAGGAGTACTACCGGCAAATGAAACTGTGTTTCCATTAATTTCAAAATTTGAGAATACGGCTTTGCCTTGTGTTAAAACTACGTTGCGTTCTTTTGCGCCCAAGGTGTGCAACGAGAGCGTGTTTTCTACCGATTCGTCTGCGCTATAAATTAAAGTCTTATTGTCTTTCCATTTTACGTGGGTTGCAGAGAGCTCGAGCCCGGCTACATAATTGGTAAGCTGATCCCAATTTTTAGGGTTGTTTATGTTTTGCACAAAAATGCTTCCTGATACTGGGTCGTGCACATCGGCAGCACTTACAATTGCAATGTGATTTCCATCAGGGCTCCAAGCTAAATCTGTCATTTTACCTGGGTTTTGAATCACTACTTTTTTGCTTCCGTTTGCCGGTTTAACCAAATACACATTTTTATCCATATAGTATTGATCAACCAAGTTTTGCTCAGACATCATACAAGCAATTAAGTTGCCAGCCGGATTCCATTTTACAGTATGTACGGCCATATCGTTAACCAGCAGGGTAGATTGATTATCACTCAAATTATATACATATAAGTTTTTTGAAGTAAGGTTTTCTTCAAAAACTTCAGCATTAAAACCTAGCGATTTATGCTT
>JBMYOR010000946.1:0-1158 GCA_049599535.1 Bacteroidia bacterium
TTGGGAAACATTTGCCAAGGATTGTTTTTACTTGCATTGGGTGTAACCCCATAAGCTTGGTTAAAGGCATGTAACTTTAACTGAATTTTCACCTTTCCTTTTACTTCTTCAAAATAATCGAAGTTGTGGCGTTCTTCGCCAGCCATTGCACTGGCCAAGGCTTGCAATAGCGATGTTTTGCCAAAGCCGTTTTCTCCGGTTACAAAAATCCAAGGCGCATGGTTCGGTAGGTCTTTAATGCTTGTTTTTTTGATTCCTTTAAAATTTTCAATTTCAAATGCTTCAATACTCAATTCTGGCTTCATGATATTCAGCTAATTCTTTTTCAATAATACTTAATTTGTTCATTCCTTCTTTTACAGGTGCCAAAGCTTCACTTTAATCATTTGTCATCTTTTAGTATGTGGGTTCTCATATTCCTTACAAGAAGTAAAAAGTAATGCAACAACAATAAAGGATAAAACTACTCTCAAATGCCTGATTTTGAAATGCGAAGGTAGTTTTTCAATCAATTAGTATAAATGATTAATTGTTTCGATTGATTATACTTGTCAAATGCTTCTAAAAAGAGTAAACTCTGATATTTACAATTATCTTCCTGATAAAGATGTTGAAACTCTTCAAAAAAAGACACATAGTTTTAATCTACACTTTGAAGAAGTGACCAATGCTATACTTAATAAACTAGGCAAGTTTCATTGTGGTGACAATACAATCATACATTTTCGTCTCAAAAATTCCACTGATAGCCTTCATTTAGAAAAAACCTTTTCTCCAGGTAACAAAGTATTTCCAAGTGGCTTTTACAATGGGTGGATCGATTTCAATGATTTCTTAGATTTAGGACTTGTAGAGCAGAATAAACTTATCGTTTCCATTTTAAAAAATGGTTTTGACTTTATTTTAACTGAATTGCAAATCAATTCTGAAGAAAAATCTAGATTTTTCGAAGCAATCCAAAGTTTTGAGAATGATGGTTATTTAATCACTACTAAACCCAAATGGAATAAGTTTAGACAGTTTAAATGGCATTTCGAAATGCTAAAAGGTACTTTAAGACCTTATTCTCAGTTACTTGTTCTTGAAAATAAGAATGAAGAAATCTTGAGATACGAAATTGATAAAATAACCGAACCACAACCAGTTGATTATTGGCCA
>JBMYOR010000947.1:0-1157 GCA_049599535.1 Bacteroidia bacterium
ATGCATTGTATTTTTCTAATTTCAGTTGACTAAGAATTTGTGTAATTCCATCTTTATTATGGCCAACATCTATTATAACTCTTG
Source organism: Bacteroidia bacterium (assembly GCA_049599535.1). GTDB lineage: Bacteria > Bacteroidota > Bacteroidia > CAILMK01 > JACPUW01 > JACPUW01. The sequence goes on from JBMYOR010000947.1 coordinate 85, forward strand.
GGTTTTTAGAGAGAAGCTGCCACCTACCAATAAGCTTAAAATTTAATTGCACCTGTTCAATTCCGAGTTTTAAATCGTTTTCATTAAGATTTAATTTATTTCTCAAAATCGAAAATGCTGCGGCTACAGTGCTTATGTTCTCGCGCTGATACTTTGCCACAAATGGAGAATTTACTGAAACGCTGCTGCTTTTGGTCAACTGAATTTGAATAGGCGAATCTTCACTTAGAGTAACCTTTTTTGAAGTGAAATATCCTTCAGAATGGTTTAAAGTACAAGTTTGTTTAAAAATTTCAATTACTTCAGGTTGCTCATCAGTTAAAAGGGCCGGTATTTGGTGTTTAATTATTCCTGCTTTTTCTTTTGCAATGGCTTTAATTGAATTGCCCAAATACATTTGATGATCTAAGCCAATGTTGGTAATTATACTCAAAATTGGAGTAACAATATTTGTTGAATCTAATCGGCCACCCATTCCGGTTTCAAGTACTACAATGTCGGTTTTCTGAAACTCAAAATACTTTAAAGCCATGGCAAAAGTGAGTTCAAAAAAGCTGGGTTTTATGGTTTCAATTTCATGTTTTATCGATTCAATAAATTCAACTACAAAAGCTTTTGAAATATATTCACCATTAATACGGATCCGTTCTCTAAAATCTAGAAGGTGTGGAGAAGTATAAAGCCCTGTTTTTAAACCAGATTGTTTTAAAACAGATGCAAGCATGTGGCAAACAGAACCTTTGCCATTGGTGCCAGCTATATGTATAAAATTTAAACTGTTTTGGGGATTGCCAATTGCTTTGCAAAGGGCAATAGTTTTACCTAAATCTTTATTAAAAGCCGATTTACCTTGATTTTGGAAAATAGGTAGTTGATTGAAAAGAAAATTGAGCGTTTGCTTAAAGTCCAATGCTATTGTAGTCGGTATTTGTATTCAAGAATCACTGTTTTTACCATGCCTGCTTTATCGGTTCTTTTAAAGGTTGAACGCTTGGCATTTTCTTCGCTTTTTTTAATAAGTGAGCTATTGGCAGTTGTTGTTTTTTTGAGGTCTGGTTTTACACTAATTACCC
>JBMYOR010000948.1:0-1150 GCA_049599535.1 Bacteroidia bacterium
ATTACGGGGTTGGCAGGGTTGGAGTTAATATCAACTACGGGTCCAAATGATACATTAACACCCATTAATTGCATTTGCTTACCTGCATTACTTGCAAATTTTTTAATAAGCTTATTATTATCAATAGCACCCATTGTCATTTGTTTGGGGTATTTAATAATGCTGTCAAGCCGCATACTCATACCCCATTCGGCATCCATTGCTACAAAAAGGGGTGTTTTCGATTTTTTATTAAAAGCCTTGGTCCACTTATATTGAGCATACGGATGCCCTTTCATAAAAATTACGCCGCCTATGTGGTGTTTTTCTATAAGTGATAAAATCTCTTTTTTATGAAAATCTGAACGGTTTGAGTAAACCGGAACCATAAACACCTGACCAATTTTTTCGTCGAGTGTCATAGCGTTTAGTTGTTCACTTACAACTTTGTTTTCTTTGTATACTCCAAAAGTATCGTTGTACTTTTCGGGCACTACAATTGAGCAACTTGATACACCTACCAATACAAAAAGTAAAATCTGAAGGATTCTATTCATAAAATTGGCCGCTTATATATTCAATCTTCTTAAAATTCGCAACTTGTTTAATATTCACCACTCATAATAAAAGAGTGTATATACCAATGAATAAACCATCAAAGAACATACTTATTTTATCATTTGTGCTCTTTTTTATGCACGCAGCCAAGGCACAAAACACTCAAAGCAATTTTTTAAAACAATCGAGCGTAGCTTTTGGCGTAACCTTTAGCAAAATGTTAGGCGATTCAATTTTTGATCAGGATTTAGGGAGACCCAGCATTGGATACTATTATAATTATCCGGTAAGCGATAAAGTTGACATTGATTTTGGGGGTATTTATCATTTAAGGGGTGCAAAATCTTTTAACGAAGATATTTATCAAACTTTTGCTTATTTAGATATGCCCATTAAAGCCAATTATATATTCAGCAATAGTTTTAAAATGGGTTTGGGAGTGCAGCCTTCATATTTAATTTTTAATCAAACACGCAGGCGCGGTGTAAGGTCGCTAATTACACCTATGCCCTATGAGTATAGCCCAAAAGATTTTGATTTTAATGTTGTTGCCTCTTTTGATTTACGGTTATCGAACTTTAGTACTTTTACATTTTATAGTTCTTACGCACCA
>JBMYOR010000949.1:0-1128 GCA_049599535.1 Bacteroidia bacterium
GGCAGCAAGTTCTACTTTAACCGAATCGCCCGATACATCAGCCACAGGCCCCTGATACATTAGTTTACCATTACTTAAAACCATAAAATCAGTACAAACTTTTTGCACTTCGTCAAGCAAGTGCGACGCCAATACAATGGTTTTTCCGCTTTTAGCAATATCAGTTATGAGTACTCTTATTTCGGCTATTCCTTGCGGGTCAAGTCCGTTGGTAGGCTCATCGAGTATTAGCACTTCAGGATCACTTAGCAAGGCCGATGCTATTGATAAGCGCTGTTTCATACCTAATGAGTAAGTTTTAAATTTATCGTTTTTGCGATTATAAAGGCCAACTTGTTTTAAAACTATATCAATTCTTTCGTGGGGCAATGATTTTATGGCAGCTACTACCTTAAGGTTTTTGTAGGCACTCATATAAGGGTAAAAGTTGGGGCGCTCAAGAATAATTCCTTGTTTTTGCCTTACTTTATTGTTCTCGGTTTGGCCAAACCATTTGTAGCTGCCTGCGGTAGCATTGGTTACGCCCGATAGCATACCCAGCGTGGTGGTTTTACCACTGCCGTTTGGTCCTAAAATTCCAAAAACTTGGCCTTGGCCAATTTTAAAACTTAGCTTATCAACCGCAGTTACTTTGCCATATTTTTTAGTCAATTCAAAGGTTTCAACCACATTATTCATTGCCGTTTTCATTTTGATTTTCTTCAAATTGTTTTTTAAGGTCATCAAACCCAAAAAAGTCACCAATCTTTTCGGGATTCATTTGTTTTAAGGCACCTACATATTTCATGTCAATTGCACCATCAAGCTGCACCACACCGGCATATCCTTTTTTGTAAAAAATGCCAATCGTAGTTTTATCACTTCGTTCTTTATGAGTGTAAAAGTAAATACCTTCTTCTTTTTTCGATATTGAATTCATTATCTTAAAACCATCGTTTTCAAGAGATGAAATAAGGCCTAAAACTGCTGATTGCTCAACAGTATTTTGTGGCAGTAAATGAATTGAAATTTTATCTACGTCTTTAATTAGCTTGTTAAAATCTGATGATGTTTTATCGTTGAAGCTTCGGAGCGTGCTCTGGTACAGAAAAAATGACCGCTTTTCTGCGTAATCGTCTACAAAATCTT
>JBMYOR010000950.1:0-1127 GCA_049599535.1 Bacteroidia bacterium
TGTTGAAGTGCTTAACAAAAGCAATTACATCTACAAGTCGTTTAATCCCTTTGTAGCCAATTTTAGTTATAAAAACAACAGCGGAATGCTAGGTGGTGGGCTCCATTTTATGAACGATGAATTGAGAGAGTGGTATGTGAGTGTGTATCAAGCGGCTGATGACCGACAAGCAGGGATGGCACAAATTGGAGTACTTTACCCGGTTCAGCTCTCTGATATATTCAATATTCCACTCAACTTTCATTTTGGATTAGATGCCGCACTTACCGTTTATGAAGAAACCACGCCTGAAGAACGGCCCGACCCTAGCTTTTTTTCAACCTTACCTCTTGGTTTTAGGTATGTGCACGAAATGGGCGAGTTAAAAGTTGGACCCGAAGCCTTTTATCATTTGGCTTTGCTAACCAGCAATAATTTAGATGGAAAAGCCACCTACTGGCGTTTTGGAGTTAATGCCCGCTATCGTTTTTTACATGCGGGTTTGTTTTATAATACTGGAGATCTTATTCAATATCCTGGGTTTAGATTAGGATTTTCCTTCTAAAAGCAAGGAAACTAAGATCTTTATGTGCATTTTATTTTGGCCGAGCTCATTAGGGCTCGGCTTTTTGTATGTGATGTAAATTTTAGAACGCTTGAAAATCGCACCAATATTGTAAAGAGTAAGCTCTAGGCTACATCCTATTTTTTAGCCAACTATTAAATCTGCCTGTTTCTTAATCTATTGATATGCAATTTGGTCAATTGTTAAGTCAATGGCCAAAAACCTAATTACCCATTTATTTTTACAGGCCAAAGGTGCTTTTCAATTGATTAGGCCTATTTATGTGCCTTGTGCTTTACGTGAGAATAAAAGTGGTTTGGCTCACTCAAACAGTAATTTAGTTTACAAATGCAGGGTGTGGCTGTCTATTTTTGAATTGTTATAAAAACAAAAAAGAAACATATATAAATCAAGGTAATGAAAGTAATAATTACAGGTAGTACAGGTATGGTGGGCAAGGGCGTTTTGCTTGAGTGCCTTGATGATAAAAGGGTAACTCAAGTTTTGGCTCTAAATAGAAGCACCTTAGGACTCACTCACCCAAAGCTTAAGGAAGTGCTTCATAAAGATTTTAGCGACTTCG
>JBMYOR010000951.1:0-1124 GCA_049599535.1 Bacteroidia bacterium
ACTTCAGCACCTTTAACAGTATTGAAAAAGCGGTTTGGAACGATTTATTTAATAATGTAGCGTCAGTAGTTGAGAGTGACGAAGTGTTTACTGAATACAATGCCCGCGAGCGGTATTTGGCTTACTGTTTTACACTTGTAGAGCATCTAAAAAAGAATCTTACTTTTTACAGAATTTCGGCTAAACGGTCAGATGTAAAAGAGTTTTTAAACAGCCCAGGATTAAAGGCGTTAAAAAATTCAAAGTCGTTTTTTCAAAAACTGGTACAATATGGGGTTGATAATGAGCAAATAAAAACGCCTGACCTTTTATCTAATCAGGTGCCAAAATTGTTTCAAATGCACATTGCTTTTGTGGCTAAGTATTTTTTAGACGATGAAAGCGAAGGTTTTACAGATACGGATCAGGCAATTGAAAAATCGGTTCGTTTATTTTTTGATGCTTTAGAAAATAGCCTACTAAGCTCAATTGTAGACTTTTCAAAGTTTATGGGTAAAAAAGCTTTTGCATGAAAGAGCAAGAAAGAATACCAATAAGCAAAGTGCGCAGGGCCTCAAAATTTGTAGGCACAGGAGCTAAAGTGGGGGTAAATATTATTAAAAACAAAATTAAAGGTGGCAGTAAGGCAGATCTTGATAAAGCCAATGCTGAAGATATTTTTAATACGCTTAGCGAATTAAAAGGAAGTGCTTTGAAAATGGCACAGATCATAAGCATGGATCAAAATATGTTGCCTGATGAGTATGTTCAAAAATTTGCGCAGGCTCAATATTCTGCGCCGCCATTATCATTGCCATTGGTAGTAAAAACTTTTAGAGAAACTCTGGGTAAATCACCATTTGATTTGTTTGAGAACTTTTCAAAGTCGGCGGTACACGCAGCAAGCATGGGTCAAGTGCACTCTGGCTACCTAAATGGTAAAAAAGTAGCCATAAAAATTCAATACCCAGGCGTTGCCGATAGTGTAGTGAGTGATTTAAACTTGGTAAAACCATTTGCTACGCGGCTAGTAGGCATGAAAGGGGCCGATGTTGATCAATATTTTGATGAAGTAAAGGAAAGGTTGCTTGAAGAAACAGATTATAATTTAGAGCTTAAAAGGTCAATGCACATTGCTGATAAGG
>JBMYOR010000952.1:0-1109 GCA_049599535.1 Bacteroidia bacterium
TGCCTTAATTTCAATATCATCAAAAGTTACACCATCATCCCTGGTGGTACTTCTTGCAATAAAATTATCGGTTTGTCCAATTCTAAGCTGAAAAGTTGAACTCACAGTTTGACTTGCTCCACTCAGGGTTTTATCAATATCTAAACCTTCTACATTTTTCCAAGTTCCGCTATTGGCTCTATTGCTATACCAATTATAAATTTCTACCCAACTATCGCTGCTCGATCCACGCACCCAAATTCTATCAGTATTATTAGATTCTTCGCCATGGTGCATGTAACTAAATGCTAATTCGAGCTCAGAACTAGTGTAATTACTTAAATCTAGGGTAAGTATTAAATAATTTGTACTGGTATTGTTGTTGCGTTCTACATCAAAAGTGGCTGCTGCAGATCCAGTTTTATAAAAGCCATTACCAGCTTTAAATCTAATACGTCCACGACTTGATTTTTGATACGACCACTCACTTAAACCATTAATACTAGTGGTATTAGAATTAAAGGTTGTTGTAGTGCCAATATTTTCAAAACTTTCTTTAAATGGCAATTTTACTTGCCCCAAAAGTGCGCCCGCACAGCTTAAAAGCAAAAACAAAGGGAGAATTGTCTTTTTCATATACTTAAAGTCAATGACTTAAAACAAATGTCGTTAATTTTAATCCCCTTTAAGACGTAAATATTCTAAACAGTGTTGCATAAAGTTTTACAATTCGTAGTTTAAAGCAGCCAAATAAATTACCCTATATTCCGCCAAAGCTTATCAAATGGTTTCAAGAAGAGAGTTTTTAATTAAATCAACCGTTGCCAGCGGCTCACTACTCATGCCAAATCTTACCTATTCAAAATCCGGTTTTAATTCGCAATTACAAAATTTAAAAACCAAAAGGCTTAATGAGAGCATTAATGATTTAATTGATGATAAAGCATATTGGAAAATGGTGCGACGTTTATTTAATCCCCAGCAAAAATTCATCAATTTAGAAAACGGTTATTTTTCGGCCCAACCTGAATCAACTTTAGCGGCTCAATTTGAAAATATTAGCACCATAAATTCAAAAAACTCATTTTACATGAGAAAAACTGCGGTAAACGAACTTAAAAGAGTTAAAG
>JBMYOR010000953.1:0-1108 GCA_049599535.1 Bacteroidia bacterium
GTAGGGCCCGGCCGTGGATCAGCCGCAGGGTCAGCCGCAGCATATTGTATAGGTATTACAAATGTTGATCCTATTAAATACGATTTACTATTTGAGCGATTTCTAAATCCTGAAAGGGTTTCGATGCCCGATATTGATATTGATTTTGATGATGAACGAAGGCAATGGATTATAGATTGGGTAGTAGAAAAATACGGCAAAAATCAAGTATCTCAAATCATTACTTATGGCTCTATGGCGGCCAAATCTGCTATTAGAGATACCGCAAGGGTAATGAACCTGCCTTTGCCTGAAGCCGATCAACTGGCAAAACTGATTCCAGATGTTTCGCTTTCAAAAATATTTGGCCCACGAGATGCGCTAAAAAAGAAAGTAAATTCAGAAGGCTTGCAAAAGGCCGATGAGCTTATAAAAATATCTGAAGATGATAATGGTTTAAAAGGCCAAACCTTAAATCAAGCCAAAATACTTGAAGGGTCGGTAAGAAACACAGGTGTGCACGCATGCGGGGTAATAATTGCACCATCGCCCTTACAAGAGCATGTGCCCATGAGCAAGGCCAAAGATTCTGAGCTTATGGTAACCCAATTCGACAACAGCGTAGTTGAAGATGCAGGATTGCTAAAAATGGACTTTTTAGGATTAAAAACCCTTACCATTATTAGAGATGCCATTAACATTATTAAAGAACGACATGGGGTAGAGATTATAACCGATGATATTAGTCTCGAAGATCAAAAAACTTACGAGCTTTATCAAAAAGGCGAAACCAATGGTACTTTTCAATTTGAATCGGCCGGTATGCAGAAGTACCTTAAAGAGCTAAAACCCGATAGGTTTGAAGACTTAATTGCCATGAACGCCCTTTACAGGCCTGGGCCTTTAGAGTACATACCCAACTTTGTGGCTCGTAAACATGGCCGCGAAGATATTGTGTACGATACTCCAGAAATGGAAGAGTACCTAGCCGAAACCTATGGTATTACGGTATATCAAGAGCAAGTAATGTTACTCTCTCAGAAACTTGCAGATTTTACCAAAGGTGAAGCCGATGTACTGCGTAAAGCCATGGGTAAAAAGCAAAAAGCGGTTTTAGATAAAATGAAGC
>JBMYOR010000954.1:0-1107 GCA_049599535.1 Bacteroidia bacterium
GCATTTAAATCTAACTGCACAAAACTGGCCGAAGCCAATTTAGCACCGGCTAATATTTGAGAGCTTGTAAAACCCAAATAGCCAATAACCGAAATTATGGCTGCTAAAAAAGCTACATGACCATTAAAAAAATGACCAAAAACTTGAGGAAAGGTTAATAATTTTAATTTGGTAGACAGCCTACTCACTGTAGGTATTAGCACTACGGCACTTAGCCATGCACCAATTAATCCGGTAAAAAGCATCCAAGAGCCTGATAGCCCCATGGTAAACCCTAAGCCGCCTAATCCAATAGAAAAGCCGCCACCTACATCGGTAGCAACTACACTTAGGCCAATATGCCAACTTTTCATTTTGCGGCCACCTACAAAAAAAATCCTCAGCGGTAGCATTGCGCCTAAGAAAGAAGAATCCAATCCCAAGCATTACAACGGCGTAGAGTATGAATATCCCGATGTCTATCCAATTCAAATCAATACAAAGGTGAAAAATGCCCTACGGGCTTTAGAATCTATTTTAAATTCACCAATCAACCATTATTACTTGCGGCTCAATATATTTGAATTCATGTTGAAAACCTTCCGATTAAAACGTCTATTACTCAGCTTATGGTTTGGATTAATAGTATTTGGTTTACAAGCCCAAACAATGCATAAAACCAGCATTACAGCAGGTATAATATCACCAATGCTTAGCCGTGGAGTTGGTTTTGATATTGGACTAAGAAGCCCACTTTGGCAACAAAACAACTTTGGAATTATAGCTCAAACCAGCTTTACTCAATATAAAATAACGGGTGCTTTTTTAAGTGGAAAACAGTCAACTGGCAATACATCAGCTTTATTGGCGGGTCCGGCTTTTGTGTTTTTAAAAAAATCTCGCTTACAACCCAGCTTTTTAATCTTATACGGCATTCAATCTCATTTGGTTAGAAGCGACGAATTGAGCAGTAAACTTGAATTAAAACAAGGACTCCTGACCGAAATCAATTTTCAACTTTTTAGGTCAACACAATTTGGGTTTTACTTGCAATCACCAGGATTTACAGGCATTAAGTTTCTGTTAAATATCAATTAGTTATCGCATTTTGTTAAAAAAGTGTATTTG
>JBMYOR010000955.1:0-1099 GCA_049599535.1 Bacteroidia bacterium
CCTTATTATTTGCCTTTGCTTTGGGGCTAATTACCGGTATTGGCAAGGCTTCAACCAAAACTATTACCATTGAAACCGGTATTCAAAACACAGGCTTGGGCTTAGTTCTCATATTCAATTTTTTTGATGGAAATGGCGCCATGGCCATAATTGCAGCATGGTGGGGCATTTGGCATATCATTTCGGGCTTTGCCATTTCTCAAATTTTTAAAAAGTATTATTGCTAAATGAAAAACAGCATTTTATACAACGCGCTGCATTCTTATGTAAGGCTTTGTAGTAAGTTGTATTTCAATAAGCTACACATTAAAGGACTTAACAATATTCCTAAAAATGGTCCTGTAATATTTGCATCAAATCACCAAAATGCTTTTTTAGATGCCATTTTAATTCATGTAACGCAACCACGTCATCCGCATTTTTTAACCCGCGGCGATGTATTTAATAACCCCATTGCAAATAAAGTTTTACGTAGCCTAAAAATGAGACCTATTTTTAGATTTAGAGATGGCCTAAAAAATGTAAAACGAAATCAAGGTACCTTTAGCGAGTGCTACCATATTTTAGAATCGGGCTTGGCTTTAGGGGTTTTTCCTGAAGGAAATCACGACCTAAGGTTTAATCTAAGACCTTTGCAAAAAGGTACTGCCCGTATTGTATTTGATACCGAAAGCCGAAACGATTTTAAACTCAACATAAAAATTATACCTGTAGGCATTCAATATTATGCCAATCAAAATGCCCGAAGCGATGTGTTAATTCAATTTGGAGAGCCCATTTGTAGCAGTGATTTTGCAGAATTTAAACTTGATGAAAAAACATATCATCAAACATTAACTGAGCGTATTAAGGCAAAAATGGCACAATTAATTATTAATATACCTATTGAAAACTACGATAGAATAAAGCGTAAGTGGCTTATGGAACGGCAGCATATTTACCCGCTTATTAAAGCTTTTGAAAAAGATATAAAACTTATTAATCAAGAGAGCGTAACCTATACTAATGAGCCAAAAAAATACAAATGGCTTTTAAAGTTATTCTCAAGCCATTTAAAGACATGGTTATTTTTTTTTTCATTTTTTCATTTTTTCATTTT
>JBMYOR010000956.1:0-1098 GCA_049599535.1 Bacteroidia bacterium
TGCCAATTCCCTCTTTTCCAAGTGCGCTTTTCTTCATTAATCAATCGCAAATACTCCTTAGTAGCGTTTGGATTAATTAGCTCATCAAGTTTGGGCTGCCCGGCTTCAATCCAAGCCGAATACCAAAAACTACCAATACATTGTATTGCTTTACGCATTCTGCGCTCTACCATACCGTCTAACTTATTGTGGTAGGCTCGGCTAAAAGCTCGGCTATAGGTTTTAACCATGGTTACGCCCCTTTCATCATATTCGTATTTAGCACCATCATCAAACTGTTGTGTAAGCTGCTTTTCAAAGCTTAAAACCGAATCAAGAGCCAAATGACTTTGCTTTACAGCATTCCAAATCCGTATCTGTGGGTTTCTGAGTAGCTTGGCCTTGGGCACAAAATAATTGTATTCATCGGCATATAATTCGGGCAACCTTGACTCCCAAAAGCCATGAATTCCTTTTTGATTAGTGAGCTGCCCATTATAATTTTCGGTGGTATGCAACGGTACATGAGCATCTGCAATATAATGTCCTATTTCGGCCGAAAGTCTTAATATTTTATCTCGGTCTTTTTCTTCAAAAGCCTTTACTAACCAATAATAAACCCTATTTACATGCCATGGTACAATACCATAAGCCTGCAGTGTATCTTCTGAGAGTAATGTAACAGCTGAATCCCAGTAAGTAGGTACAATCTCAAAGGGTTTATCACCGTAATGGTCTATATCAATATAATGCCTTGGGGCTTCGTCTTTGCTTGCGTACCTGCGTTTGTCAGGGTCTACGGCATGCTCGGTAAGGTAATCTATATAAGTTTTATAGAATTTAAACATACCCCTTGGCAATGTAAATACCGCTACTCTGTTGATTCTTTTATGCCCAAAAAAACCCCAGCTGTATAAAGTTGGAGGATTTAAAGCTTGTACAAAAAAAATCAGCCCAAATAATATTAAAGCTTTTCTCATATTGCAAATAATAAAAAAAGCCCCGAAATGGGGCTTTTTCATGTATTATTAATGTTTAAAGATTATTGCAATTTAACGCCCGTGGCTAAAAAGGTTAATCTTTCTTTTTCTTGTGTAACTGCGGCAATTTCAGATGAAT
>JBMYOR010000957.1:0-1098 GCA_049599535.1 Bacteroidia bacterium
GCAATGCTGCATTTGGTTTTGAGCGTATTGTTTCTCCGCTAAGTTGCCCTATTAGGTTTAGTGTAAACCTTGGTGATTATAATGAACAATTTCAGGTTGAATCATTCTATGACGATAGATATGTTTACAATCGCGGTAATCAAAAGTATATAGTCTCAAAAGATAGCGGCTTGGTGTATTTAGAGCTTAAAACGGCTAATGTTACCATAAAGCGAATTCAATGAAAAAGCTATTATTTTTTTTGACAGTATTAATGCTTAGCGTTTGTGTATACGGACAGGTTGAATTAGCGATTAAGGCGTTCCCATATTTAAATTCCGGTGGTGTATCTATTACAAGTGATTTATTAATTAAAAATACAGGAGCTAGGGGAAGTATGTATGGTTTAGCAAACTTTGATTTGGCCAGTGTTTCAATTTCTATTCATAAAAAAACTATTTATACGCTAACAGGCGGGCTAGGTTTTGGTGAGGGCAACCAAAACATGCGAAATGTTGTAAATAAACAAACTGGGTTAAATGATGAATTGAACATATTTTATGAATCATACGGTTTGGCAATGGGTTATTTACAGTTTGAGAGACTAAAACTAACCAAGGCTGCGAGCGCAAAACATATTAAGCGTAATTCGCGCGATTATTTTGCAAGTGTTTATAATGGCATTATGGTAAACATAATTTATGCCGACTACTGGGATGGCTTAGCTTATTATAATCAAGGTGCATATCTTCAAAGATTTACTTTAAGCCCTGTAATTCCTGTAAATTTAGAAATTGGTATTTCTCGATATTATCAACTCAGAACCAATACTAAATGGGTTAATATTGGGTGCGATTTTAAGGCTTTTGCCGTATTTCAGCTTCCAAAATTTAATAGACTTGAGTCTGCAAAGTATAATTCTAGTTTTTACAATAGTACCAACACTTATCATTTGGCAATGCCAATGGTTAGAGTAGGGCTAAAGGCATCTTTGCCAAGCTTAATTATAACTTTAAGGCAAGCCAGTAAAATGAAAGAAAAATGAGAGTAATCTTATTAAGTTCAATATTATTAGTGCTTTTTTTTATTGTAAACTCATGCTATGTGGGTTATGGCGAG
>JBMYOR010000958.1:0-1094 GCA_049599535.1 Bacteroidia bacterium
TTACCTAATTTGCTCGGCACAGGTACTATGCCTTGATTTACATTATCGCATAAGGCCACAAAAACGTGTATTGTTTTAACTTGTCCGCTCGCAAAATTTGCTAAGCACAACAAAAAAAATAGTGACTTAAAAAAATTTATCATAGATTATAATGCAGTTTAATTTGTTACGTAACCCTTTTGTATCTCTTTTTATTTTATCGATTGGTTTTAGGTTAAACATCTCTTTAAAAAAAGCACTCTACTGTTTAGCCCGTATTACAAATGAAACTAAAAAACAAATAACCTGTATTCATTATATTTTTTTGGCACTTTATTTAGGCATAAATACATTTCATCATAATAACTATTAAAAAGAGTTGCTAAGTAAATTATATTATAGGAAAATCGGGAGTTGTTCCATATAGTTGAAAATTGAGTTTTTCGTTTATCTTAATCTTAAAGCAAGCGATTAGAATCGCTTATTACTGATCAGAAACGATGGAAACTTTTACATAGAATTGAGTTGTGATATAATTCCTGCTATGCTTTTTTATAGCGTATTTAGAATACTAACCCATATTACATTTCAAAGCAACTCATGCAGTTTCGAGTGTTTCAGAGTAGTTGGAATGTTTTGTTGCTATATATAACTTCTAATTTAGTTATGCTCTATAAAAACAGCAAATCATAATACATACTTACAGCTTAAGCGATGTTAAAATATACATTTATACTGTACTAAAAGACAACCTAATAGCTAATCGATTCATTTTAAACAAAAAATCGACTATGAGATTATTCACAATCATTATTTTGTTACTATTTGCCCTTGTTGCCTGTAATAAACACGAATGCAATTTTGAAGGAAAAGTTTTAGGCATTGACAAAAGAAGCTGCGGCTGCTGTGGTGGGTGGAAAATTGTAACAGCCAAAGGCGATACTTCAATGTACTTTGATTTTACTGATGGATCGGTATTGAGCAGCCACAAAAAAGATTCAGTTCCATTTTATATTAGATTTAATTACAGAGAATCAGACGGGCCATGTAAAAAATGGGTCAAAGAAATATTTTGTGTTGAAATAATTGATTGATGGTTTATAAGATTAATTAAA
>JBMYOR010000959.1:0-1091 GCA_049599535.1 Bacteroidia bacterium
TTTACAAACCCGAGTACAATTCCATGGCCATTTACAACCATTTATCTAATAATCATAATTTTTGATATGTGGGTATCTCTACCATTTCTATCGCTCGAAAAAGCCAAGTATACACCAGAAGAAACATCTCGGCCTTCAAAAGTTTGGCCATACCAAACAGCGGTGCCGCCTTCTGCTACAGTTTCGTAAACTAGATTACCGCTAATGTCAGTTATTTTTACAATGGCATTTTCAACAAGTCCGGTAATGGCAATTGGTCCATCATAATCGGGGTGTACCGGATTAGGATATACATAAATACCTTCGGGGTCTTGCCCACCCTCAGTTGCTACAGCGCGGTAAGAAATTATGCCCTTATCAGTTGCAAAAAATGCTTCTCCAGTTTTACCATCAATTCCAATTCCTCTAATTACATCGCTAAGTAAAGGGCTATTTGCGGTGTTAAAGCTATAAATGATTTCGTCTCCGTCAGGATTAGTAACAAATACACCATTATCGGTACCAAACCATTTTTGATTGGCACCATCTACAGTAATGCAATTTACCTTTTGGCCTTCGAGCAAGTAGCCAACAGCGTCGCCTTCTTGAATCAATGGCCTTGAAGCATCAAAAGTGGCATTTACATCAGTGCTAAATATATTGTGCGGAGAATACACTACGCCTACTCCATCACCGGTGCCTACCCACACGTCTCCATCTTTATCGAGCGCCATACTGTAAACATCTGATGCTGGCAAGTTTCCATTGCCCACCGATTGATCTATACGCCTTACCATATCGTCAGTTGTATTCATTGGTGTTCCGCCATCATTAAAAATGTAAATACCATCTAAGTGAATCGCAACCCACTTTTGACCTTCGCCATCGCATAGCACTTTGGTTACTCGTTTTTCGTTACCTAGATTAAACGATTGCCATTTGCCATTATTCATTTTTACCGCCAATTGATTTTCGGCATACTGCAAACTCATCCATAAATTACCTTGGGTATCTAAGTCAATACCCGCCATCATAATCCAGGCATTAGGATCAGTACTATTGTTTTGAGCTGCTAAATGGCCATCTGTGTTAAAATTGTCATAAACGGTTAC
>JBMYOR010000960.1:0-1090 GCA_049599535.1 Bacteroidia bacterium
AATACATTAGAATTACTTGAAGTTGAAACAAGCTTTTTTGATGAGACGATGAATGAATTAAATAACATTTTTGAAAAGTTTAATGATTCTTTATTTGAACTAGAAGATATTGATATTGAAACTGTAAAAGAACTGGTAAACGAACACGGTGCTAAGAACATAGGCGCCATTATTTTAACCGTTACCAATAATAGTGGTGGCGGCCAACCGGTAAGTATGGCCAATGCTCAGGCGCTCTCGGCCTACTGCAAGGCCAATAATATTTATATGGTTTTAGATTGCTGCCGCATTGCCGAAAACGCATACTTTGTAAAGCACAACGAGCAAGGTTTTGAGAACAAAACCTATAAGCAAATTGCCACCGAAATGTTTTCGCTAGCAGATGCCGCTGTAATGAGTGCTAAAAAAGATGCCCTAGTAAACATGGGTGGATTTTTGGCCGTGAATGATGATGAACTAGCCCGCGAGTGTACCAACGTTTTAATTATTACTGAAGGTTACGCCACCTATGGCGGATTATCGGGCAGAGATATGGAAGCCATTGCCATTGGCTTTGAAGAAGTTTTTAGAGAAGATTACTTGTACTACCGCATTAAAAGCACCACTTATGTAGGTGAAAAGTTACACGAAATGGGGGTTCCGGTAATAATGCCCATTGGTGGCCATGCCGTTTATGTAGATGCCAAAGAGTTTTATCCTGTAATTCCTATTAACGAGTTTCCGGGCCAGCGATTGGCTTGCGATTTATACTTAAAAGGAGGCATTAGAAGCTGCGAAATTGGCAGCGTAATGTTTGGAAAATATGATGAGAACAACAAATTAATTCCGGCACGGCACGAGCTAGTTAGACTTGCAATACCACGCCGTGTTTATACCCAAAGCCATATGGATTATGTAATTGAAACTTTTGAAATGCTAATGGAATCGAGAAATCAACCGCATGGATTTAAAATCACTTACGAGCCTAAATTTTTAAGACATTTTACAGCTCATTTTGAGCCTGCAGGTAAATAGTAAATGAACCGAATTGAATCAAATTAACGGTTTTGCCCATCGGCTTTGTTTAAAGATGGTTTCAATTCATAACTTT
>JBMYOR010000961.1:0-1089 GCA_049599535.1 Bacteroidia bacterium
AACAATGGAGCAATTATCCCATGCCTGTTCTTTGATTCTGAAAATAACAGAAGCGACAACTCCATCAGAAAAGAGCTAATGTATATTGGAAGTAATCACCACGCAAGCATTGACTAAACCAAGCGGCCAATGTGTAGATAAGCAAGCGGCACCACCAAAAAAATTGGGGTAATTTACCTGAGCATAAAGCGATATTAATCCGCCCATGCTCGATCCTGATATAAATGTGTGTTCTTTTTGGGTTAGGGTGGGATAAATAGAGTCAATAAATGGCTTTAATTCATTCACAATAAAACTTAAGTATTCGGTGCTTTTTGGCGCTTGGCTAATTCTATTTATTTGTTTTAATGAGTCTACCACCATTTGGTTTAGGTATGTAAAAGGAATATACGGAGTGTAGTCAATGGTTCTATCGCTGGTGTTCCAAATACCCACCACCATGGTAGGTGGTATCTTTTTTTGGTCAATTAGCTTTTGTAGCGTAACATCAATTTCCCAACTTTCGCCACCATAGCTGGTTTCGGGGTTAAATAGATTTTGACCGTCATGCATGTACAATACCTGCATTTTGGTACCAGTTTTAATCCCATCAGGAATCCATACATCAATATTTCGAGGTAGAATATTTGTTGAAGATTCAAAATTTTTGTAGGTATCAATATTGCCTACTTTTTTTGATTCAACACCTTTTTGAACAGGCTTTTTGTTGCTGCATGAAAATAAAATAGCACCTAAGAGTAAGAAAACCAGTGGTTTAAAATTCATTCTAATTAATATGGCTTTTTATTACCTAAAATGTAAGTAATTGCAATGATTAAACTAAAAGCAATGTTAAAGAAGATATTAATAGGTTTAGGTGTTTTGGTGGTTTTGGTAGCAGCAGCTGCGTTTTATTTAAATCATAGAAATAGAACGCTAAGCCCACCGCAGCAAGAGCTATGGACTAGTGGCGATGGTGCCGAGTTTGAAGTAAATTACAGTGCGCCTTCAGTTAGAGATAGGTTGGTATTTGGTACTGCAGAACAAGAGCCACTACAGCCGTTTGGCCAGTATTGGAGACTTGGTGCAAATGAATCTACAGAAATAAGG
>JBMYOR010000962.1:0-1081 GCA_049599535.1 Bacteroidia bacterium
CAGGCCCGAGTACTCGTGTTTTCTAACAAACTCAGATGGTAATTGTACAAGCTTATTTTTTTGACTTGCCGGACCCCAAAGCTGTTTTACATGCTTAAGTCTGTTACCTGATATTTGATAAAGCGAATCATATGCGAATAACCATTCTTCATGTTCTCCAAGTCGCATATCTACATAAAACTCTCCGGGCCAGGTTTTTAAAAATTTAGTTGAAACGGTTCTAAGTATTTTACCTTCAAAATCTCGTTTTACAATACTATTATTTTGCCAATTCTGAAACCAATAGGTCCCATCCATGCAAGAGCCAATAAATACAGATGGCAAATCTGACTTAAATTCCTTAGCAGGTTGATTTCTCTTTTTTAAATAATAATGTGCTACATCATTAATTACAGCACAAAAAACAATTTCACGTTTATTGGCATCAATTGCTATTACATCATTTGCAGTAACATTAGTAAGGCCACACCATTCATTAAAAGAGATGGTTTGCTCGGTAACGGAATTAAAGATTGTAAGGTCAACAATTTCTTCAATGGTTCGGCTTTTGTGCACACAAATGAGTATATCTCCATCGGCAAAAAGCAATTCAATGTTATTGCTCTTTAAACCATCTTCTACATAAAATGATTTGAATTTATTACCATCAAACCTATTGAGTCCATAACGTGTACCTACCCAAACAAGCCCTCTGCTATCAACCGCAACGCTACGGGCATCATGATGAGAAAGGCCATTGGCTACTCCAAAGTTTCTAACGGTGGCTGAGTAATTTTGCGCTAATGCACTGAAAACTAAACAGAAAGCACAAAAAAGGGTTAAAACTATATATCTTAAGTATCGCAAATAGTTTGCATAAATTCAGATTCAAACATAAATACTGTTTAATAATAATTACACTCAGTAATACACAAAAAAGCTAATCACTTATTAACGAAAGCGTTACGCTATTGCGTCAGGCAATTAACACAAATAAATCTCAGAAATTTTGAATACACCCATTAAACAAACCATGCCACCTATACACTATTGATTGGTAGCTTTTTACAGAAAATAAAATGGCTATTTTGATTACTTGCTG
>JBMYOR010000963.1:0-1080 GCA_049599535.1 Bacteroidia bacterium
CACCACTATGATATCGTCAAAGCTGCAAATGCTGCTTTTTGGTGGGTTTTCAACGTAGAACTTTTCAAGATGACCTTCCTTCAAGAATTGGACCGTGATATAAAAATGCCTGTTCTCACCTTTATCTCTAAATCGCTTCGAAATCGGAATCTGTAATCCTTGATTGACGGAACACAACTCCTTGAGCTTGACATATGGTACTTCACTCATATCCGAGTTTTGATAAATTCATCTCAATCTCCTTTTCCAACTTTTTCGACTCAGCAAAAAGCCCTTTCAAATTGTCTTCAAAACCTTTCATTTTTGCGTCAAACGCTTCTTTGGTTATGTCAACATATTCAATTTTAACTTCAAAATATTGGCCGGCACTTAGGCTGTAGTTTTTGGCTTTTATATCATCGTAATTCACCACTACTGCAAAATCGTCTTCGGCCTTTTTGTTACAAAAAGTGGCTATTATGCGTTCTTCTTCGTCGTGGCTTAGCAGTGTTTTTTGGTTCTTGCCGTCTTTTACGGTTGAGCCCAGGTTAGATGCATCAATGAGCACTACATCGCCTTTGTTTTGCTTGTCTAAAAAGATTACCGACACATTGGTACCCGTGGTAGCAAATATGTTGCTCGGCATGCTTACCACACCTGCCAACATTTTATCGTCCACCATTTTTTGGCGTATCTTTTTGTCAATGCCGCTTTGTGCCGTAATAAAACCCGTAGGCACTACTATGGCCGCCTTTCCGTTTTCGTTGAGCGAGAACATAATGTGTTGCAAAAACATCAGGTATATGGCCATGCTTTCTTTCTTTTTATTGGGCACTTTGGGTATGCCTGCAAAAAAGCGTTCGTGGTTTTCTTTGGTGTCAAGGTCGGCGCTAAAGTCTGAGAAATCGAGCTTAAAAGGTGGGTTGCTCACTATGTAGTCAAAGTGTTGCAGGCTGCCATTCTCTTCTTTATGAAAAGGCTCTAAAATGGTGTTGCCCTTTACTATATTGGGTATAGAGTGCACCAGATTGTTAAGTATAAGGTTTAGTCGCAACAGGTTACTCGATTTTTGCGAAATATCTTGCGAGTAGATGCTGCATT
>JBMYOR010000964.1:0-1079 GCA_049599535.1 Bacteroidia bacterium
TAAAATTTAATTAAAAAAGCCCTCTACTAAAAAGTAGAGGGCTTTTTTAATATTAGAGTAATATTTTACTTAAACCTTTTCTAAGGCTTGCTGCATATCCCAAATCAAATCTTCATAGTTTTCTACACCAATCGAGAGTCTCACCATTTTTGGGGTAAGGCCTAATCGGTCTTTATCTTCATCGGCTACTCCGGCGTGGGTCATACTGTAGGGGTGCTCAGCCAAAGTTTCGGTACTGCCTAAACTTACGGCCAAATGGGCTAATTTTAAATTGTTTAAAAAGGTAAACGCTTCTTTTTCGCCACCAATAATATCAAAACTTACCATTGCCCCATTACTTTGGTATTGCTTCTTAAATATGCTGTATTGATTAGCATGATCTTTTTCATTTAGAAAGCCTAAATAATGCACCTTTTCAACTTTAGCATGATTATTTAAAAAATGTGCAATTTTCTCAGCATTTTTAGCTTGTCTCTCCATTCTAATTTTAAGGGTTTCAAGGCTGCGCAAGAGCAACCAACCGGTCCATGGTCCGGCCATTGAACCCAAATAAGTTCTTAATTTTTTAATTCTTCCAATAACATTTTTACTACCACAAACGGCTCCTGCCAAAACATCAGAGTGGCCGCCTATATATTTTGTTGCTGAGTAAATTACAATATCGGCACCGTGATGTAGAGGTTGACTCCAAAGTGGACCCATATAAGTATTATCTACTCCTAAGCGCACCTTTTTATCATTAGTTGATAATTCTTTGGCCAGTTTTGCGGTGGCTTCAATATCAAACAGTGTATTGGTTGGGTTGGCAGGTGTTTCAAGGTAAAAAAACGACACTTTATCGAGCAATCCGGCTGCTTTAAGTCGTTTTTTGATTTCGCCATATTCTTCGCCGGCATGCATTTCAAAAGCAGTAACATTAAATTTTTGAAGTACATGTTTAATAAAGTGATCCGTGCCGCCGTAAACGGGGCTCGAGTGCACCACCACATCGCCAGGTTTTACAAACTCTAATAAAGTGGTAGAAATGGCGCTCATACCACTTTCAAAAACAGCTGCAGCTTCGGCATTATCCCAAAGGG
>JBMYOR010000965.1:0-1075 GCA_049599535.1 Bacteroidia bacterium
AACACTAACAGATAAGTCTCTTTTTTCAGTAATTGGTGGAAATTCAGAAATTCTAGAAGATAAATTAAGTAAGATATATAAAAAAAAGATACCAAGAGATGAAGCTATTAAATTAGCTGTTTTCCCTAACCCCGCAAATAGTACAATTTATTTGAATTCGTCAAAAAACATTGAATACCAAATATTGTCATCTGAAGGTAAGCTTTTAATGCAAGGATCATGTACTGGCGCTATCACTATTGCCACTTTGCCTAAAGGTGTTTATTTCTTAAATCTTCGATCTGAAAGCGAAATTCAAATTATCAAGTTCATAAAATTGAATTCTCAGTTTTAAGAGAAACCTAAGCTATGCTTTTTACATTTGCCGCGTGAAAAGTATAGCAACCTTACTGCTGCTGTTTTTTACGGCACAGCTAAATGCCCAAATTTTACCTGCCTTTGGGGGAAGCCGTTCGGGCACCACTGGTATGCAGTTTTTAAAAATTGGTCCCGATGCCCGCTCAAACGCCCTTGCAGGTAGTGTGGTTGGAGAAGTTAATGATGCAGCGTCTATTTTTTGGAACCCTGCTGGAGCTGTTGAACTAGACAGCCAAAAGCTTCATATTCAAACAGGTAATGTGCAATACTTTGGTGGCATTGGCCTAAACCACGGGGTACTAGTGTACCAACCCGAAAAGTTTAAAAGTTTTTCGGTTGGTGTAATGAACTTTAGAAGCCCAGAGATGGATATTACCACAGAGTTTATGCCCCAAGGCACAGGTCAAACTTATGCTTTAAACGATTTAATGTTGGCATTATCTTACTCGCAAGTATTAACCGATAATTTTAGGTTTGGCATTAGTCTAAAATATGCCAACGAAAACATAATGGGAGTTGTGTCTCAGGCAGGATTATTTGATTTTGGTTTTCAATATAGAGTAGGGGTAAAAGACTTAATGTTTGGCGTTGCGATTTCAAACTTTGGGTTTAATGTAAATCCGCAAGGCGAAATTGAACTTATTACATTAAACGGACTTGTTTCGGTTAATCAATTTGAAGAAATAGCGGTTCCAGCATCGTTTAAAATGGGTTTTTC
>JBMYOR010000966.1:0-1068 GCA_049599535.1 Bacteroidia bacterium
ATATGGAGTATGCGGGGCAATTTTTTAAGTTTAAAAGGTTTCTAATTACAACTCTGTTTTGTGGTACTTGAGCAATATATTTGAGTAATAAACCACATTTAAATGAAAAAATTAATAGTATCAGCAATTGCGCTAACTTTTATTCTCGTTTTGGGTTCATGCGGAGAAGAAGATATTGAGCCCTACGCGCTTACTATACCTAAAACTTGTTTTCCTACAGCACATGAACTCAGCTATGATGAAGGAGATGCAAACGCAACTACCTTTTTAAATTCTAACCCTAAAATTTGGATTCCTAATTGTTTTACTCCCAATGGCGATGGTACTAACGATGAATTTAAACTTTATGTTACGAGCGGTGATGCTCAAGTAAAGTGGAGAAACATGAAAATATACGATAAGGATAAGAACATTATTACAAGACTTGGTGATCAAAATGGCTGGGACGGCAAGTTAGCAGACGGAACCATCGCGAATGCTACTTATGGTTTTCAGATAGAAATATGGATGATTAATGAAGATATTACCTTACAGGCCTATGGTGCAATGTGTGTAAGAACCTGTTTTGAAAGTGATGATGATACCAAATCGGCCGTTTTTTATGATCAATTACATCCTAGCCAAGGTGTGATTTATGAAACTCTAGAGATTTTTGAAACTTGTGAGTAATTCTTACTAAAATAGATATTAGAAAAGATGTAATTCATTTCAAAAGAATTACATCTTTTCTGATCAATAGTGAATGATTTCACGTGTCAACCGCGGGTATGCAACGTAGCTTGCACCGATTATCAATTAAGCATATTATTCAACTTTAGTATTTGTGGCTGTGCCACAAATACCCCTTCTCAGTCATATATCAAAAGACTAACTTTATAAAATTTAAGTTATGAAAATTATTTATTCTCTATTATTTGTGGGCTTAAGTCAAATACTTTTGGCACAAACCGTAATTAGTGCCAATGAGTTTCCGGTTTTAGGAGACGAACATAAAGTGGCCGTTAAAAACTTTTCGCCTGATTCATTTCCGAAGCAGTTATTTGATTTAACATCTGATACTTTTACAGT
>JBMYOR010000967.1:0-1065 GCA_049599535.1 Bacteroidia bacterium
TTAATCAGGCTATACTGTGAGAGATCATTTGATGCATGTGCAGACAGACTTTGGAGACATTCTCAGTGTTGTTCACATGGTTTCAGTTGGCATGGACAATGTTTGTTTATTTGGCATTATTCTACAATTTTTTGCAGTAGGCTTTGTGTACCTAAATGTAGTTGAGCTCTTAGCCTCTGTTTTTAGCTCCCTGTGTTGATTCAGTACTCTGCCTTAGTATTTTTTTACCTGTATTGAAAGCCAGTTAGTACTCCAACAAAAGCTCCATTTGTTGTTCTAACTTTGAATTAGCTAAGTAATTTTTCTCAAGACTGGCTGCAAAAGGTATGGGTGTATCTAGGCTAGCAACCCTTATAATAGGTGCGTCAAGATATTCAAAACAATGTTCAGTAATTAAGGCAGAAATCTCTCCGCCGATGCCCGAGAATAACGAATCTTCATGTAGAATAAGTACTTTTCCGGTTCGTTTTACCGAATCAAAAATAGCATCACGATCTAAAGGTACAAGGCTTTGAAGATCGAGAATATCTAAGCTTAATTCGGGATGGGCTTTGGCATAATCTAAGGCCCAATGCACCCCCATGCCGTAGGTTATTATACTAGCTTGTTGTCCTTCCGAAACCAAATGTGCTTTACCAATTTCGGTATGATAATAGTTTGATGGAACATCCTCATAAACAGATCTATACAAGGCTTTGTGCTCAAAAAACATAACGGGATTTGGGTCTTCAATAGCCGACAGGAGTAGACCTTTAGCGGCAGTAGCCGTTGCCGGATAAACGACTTTTAGGCCAGGTGTTTTAGTAAACCAAGCTTCGTTGGTTTGCGAATGAAAAGGCCCAGCACCAACACCCGCACCACAAGGCATTCGTACAACTACATCGGCGTTTTGCGCCCAGCGGTAATGCGATTTGGCTAAATTATTAATAATCGGATTAAAACCCGAGCTTACAAAATCACTAAATTGCATTTCTACAACCGATTTTATACCGCAAATACTCAAGCCCAAAGCGGCACTAAGTATCGACGATTCGCAAATTGGTGTGTTGCGCACACGTGCTTTTC
>JBMYOR010000968.1:0-1060 GCA_049599535.1 Bacteroidia bacterium
TACATTTGCTCAAGCGCTTGAGGTAAATGCACCACATGATGTAGACTTGCTTTTTGGCTACATGCCCAAGTTCTTTAGACAAATTGATGCCGAAACCGTGCTGAAGCTGCAAGCGCTTTTTAAACGCACATTCGATACGATTTATGGTAAAGTAAATCGTTGGCCGTTTGGAAATGTTGAGCTAATTGCCGCTGTTTATTTGCATGATGTTTACAGACTTTTATTTGAAAAATATCCTTTTGAATTGGCCGAGGTTGCCGCTTACAAGCAAGCTTTAGACAAAGAAGCTGACGAGGAGAAAAATAGAAAGTGGGCTGACACTCGTTTAAAACCATTAAGTCAAGTTGGATTTTCAAAACAAGCTTTAAAGAGCCATAGAAGGTTGGCTTTAAAATCACTCGATTTAATTCAAAACAATCACGATCTCACTCTTTTATCTTGCCCCACTCATGAGCCGGCTTGGGTTTCATTAAATGCTATTGCCCATCGATTAAGCGCCTATATAAAAGCCGGTGTTTTCATTGATACTTGCGATTTGCAGATTGCCATTATGAGATTAAAGGCATTTGGCAATGAAGCACAGATTGCATCAGACCTGGAGCAAATAACTGATGCAGAAGTAAGAAGTATGCTGGCATATACACTAGGCTTTGCAAAGTTTGATATCACTAGTGTAAAAAGTCCAAACTTTTGGATTTCGTCAGTAGCTAAATCGCAAAGAATTGAAGATGTAAAGGCTTTTGAAGCAAGTTATAAAACGCTTGAAAACGAAGTGCCAAAGGCAAAATGGCGCTTAGGTGATTATAATTATACGGTGCAAGAGTATGATTATACTAAAAACCAGAATGTTGATGTAACCAAAACCGAACTTGCTCTCTTGTATGAAACCATTGAGCCTGCCAAAGAAGACTCCTTTACCATAGAATTAAGAAATCTATACAAACCTGATGAGCCGCTTTTCTGCTTTTTAAATGAGCTTGATGCAGACCCGTTTTTCGAAACTATGTTTGGTGCAGATGAGAAGTATTACAACTTCGCTACCAGCGATTTGGTTAAGCTT
>JBMYOR010000969.1:0-1058 GCA_049599535.1 Bacteroidia bacterium
CGGTTTTTTAAAGCATCAACAAGTATCAAGTTTTCGTACTTGTTTGATGTAATAGAGTCTACTAAGGGATAAAGTTCAATAAGCTCAAAACCAGTGATTTTGCATATATCATTCAATATTGAATCAATATAGTTTCGGTTTATAAGGGCGTAATTCTGGGTGCTGTCTATAATTCTGTTTTTTAATGGCTGAATCATAGTTGTACTATTTTTATTAGCATTTTCTCGTTTGCTTAATAAGTCGCAGCTGTTTAGTGTTAAATGGGCTGTTATTATTATTAATATGAGTTTCAATTTTCTTTTTTAAAGCGTAAACGAGATGTTAGTGTTAAAGATAAATGGTTTAATGTTTAGTTTGAAATAAAAGTACTCATATTAAAACTGTATTGCATTTAAGTGGGTTAGGTAGTTTTATTGCGTAATAAAAACTACCCCGAATTTATTAATGGTCGGTTATGCTTTTGAGCGTGCTGTTTGAATTCATCGCTACAAATTAGAAATGATCGAGTTTATTCTATCGAATTAAATTGTGGTATCATTCTCGATCTACTTATGCATTTAGTTTAAACGGTTTATTACCAAATAGTGACAAAGGGATTAAGACTGGCGGATTGCCAAATTTTATCAATTCTAGTTAACTAATAGTAGAAGTTGCCAATAGATGTTGGGTTTAGTTTATTAGGCAATTATTCAAATTAGGAGCAACAATAAACTCTCAATTAATGCCCGTGAGCTAAGCCTTCAGTGTTGTTTTAAAATTTTAGGCCTTCGTGGTTTTTAATGGGTTTTATAAATTACCGTTATCATCTCAATATCTTAATTAATGATTGGTAATAAAGGAGTTAAGCTCCCAGCGTACCTAGGGTATGCGATGGGGCAAATCCACAAAGTGTAAAACCATTTACCCACTAAATAATACGAAGCCCCAAGATTTTAATCTCTATGCATAATTAACCTTCATGTTTAATTTTTTACATAATATTTAATGATTCCCCGCAATCATGCCACAACCAAACAAATAGATCTGTGCGTATTTGTTTGCCCCCTTCTAACTTCCCC
>JBMYOR010000970.1:0-1056 GCA_049599535.1 Bacteroidia bacterium
TATTAAACATGTGCGCACCCATGGCGAGGTGCTTTTAGAGCAAGAACCTAGCATTATAAATCAGGCTGATGAAGCTGAGTCAACTGCTTATTTATCGCTTGCCTTTGATAATGAGCTACTAAGTGCCCCAAACCATACGTTTCAATTTATTACAGAAAAAGCCCTGTGGGCAGCCAAACTGCTTATGCAAGCAAGCCATTATTTGCTTAATAGAAAAGATGAATTTGAACAAATTAAAACTGGCTTTACCCTTCAGCAACAAAACCTTAATGCGCAAGAACAATACTCGGCCGATTTAATGTTGCGCTACTTACCTAACATTATTAGCGAGTTGAGTTTAATAAATACAGACGATCCGCTAATTCCTTTATTAGAATCGCAATTACATAAATCAACCTATAGTTCAATACTATATTTTGATACTTTTGATCAGGAGCGCATAATAGAATTAAGCAGTGATACAGGTTTTGAGCTTTTAGCAATTGAGCGCATTGTTGAGCACAAAAAATGGAATTGGCTTAATAATAACAGGTTAGGCAAAACTATAAAAACACAAGTAGGCCTATACCCAAAAGAACTTATCGGAATTGAAAATCTTGATGATATTATAAATGGAAGCAATTGAAAAACTAAAAAATGTACTTGCTCATGTTAAGAGCACCTTTGTTGGCAAAGACGAAATAATTGATTTGCTAGGCATTGGCCTGGTAGCCCGCGAAAATGCCTTTTTGCTTGGCCCACCCGGCACCGCAAAAAGCGCCATTGTTAGGCAACTTTCTAATTGTATTGAAAACGGTAAAAACTTTGAATATTTACTTACAAGGTTTACTGAGCCTAATGAGATTTTTGGCCCATTTGATATTAGAAAACTAAAAGAAGGCGATTTAATTACCAATACCGAAGGCATGCTACCCGAAGCTTCGATGGTTTTTTTAGATGAAATTTTTAATGCCAACAGCGCCATATTAAACAGCTTGCTACTTGCCCTAAATGAGAAAATATTTAGGCGCGGAAAAGAAACCAGAAAACTGCCCGCATTAATATTTGTAGGCGCTA
>JBMYOR010000971.1:0-1056 GCA_049599535.1 Bacteroidia bacterium
TTAAAAACTGCAAACCACTCCATACAATTAGGGCAAATAAAGTTAAACCTATGTACACAGTTGGATTCAAAAACCATTCTTTCTCTTGTAAAATCTTATCGTGGTTAACAACTTCATCATAAGACCATTCGTAAAGGTATCCCATTCCTAAAAAAGCAATAAACAGCATTCCAAGTAAACCAATAGGCATATACTGAGCCATTGCTTCCATTATTCTCTTTTGTACTATGTTCCAACCAGTATGTGAAACATAACCAATAGCCATAATTACGGCACCGGCAATACCCAATGCTAAGAAATAAAAATTGTTCATTAGCAAACTGGCCCAAACTCTTGTGGGAGTATCACCATAAACGAAAAAGCTGGCAACACCCATAATTAATCCAACTACCACCAATGCAATGGCAATCATCTTAAGTTTGGATGGCATTTCGAATTTTAGCGTAGTATTCATTTTAGAAACTTTGTATTCTATTAGTTAGTTCTAGTGGTCGTTATTATCAGTGGTTTCTGTCATTTCCATGTTTGGATTTTCATCTGTAGGTACTATTTCGGCACTTACTTCAGTTTCCAAAACATCAATCTCGTTGTCAGTATCCATTTCTTCACTTTCGGCACTTACATCATCGCTTGCAGCTTCTTCATTCATCATTAATGCATGGTAGTCAGCAATGTTATTGGTGTTATAAGCTTCAGCTCCTTTTTGCATTATTTGAACAAAACCAGTAATTAACCACCTTTGATCAGGTGATAACTGAGAAGCATGAGAACCCATGATTCCTTTACCTAAAGTTATGGTATGAAAGATAGAACCTTCGGTTCTGTCAGCTAGTTTACCGTAGTATTCTCCCATAGATGGAATTTTACCTGCTTCAACTAAAGAACCGTTACCGTCTCCTTTTTCTCCATGGCAATGGTCGCAATAGAGATTATATAGTCTTTTGCCTTCAGCAATACTGTAGTTATCTAACTCAATAGGATTACTCAATTCATCAGACGCCTGAGCTCTTCCGGCATCAGAGTTGTCATAAGGAAAAATGTAATCAAGTTTGCCAC
>JBMYOR010000972.1:0-1052 GCA_049599535.1 Bacteroidia bacterium
AATATAATTTGTAAGCGCCATTTGCGCTTACGATTCAGCATTTGCTCTGGTAATTTATTTTCTATAACTTGCCATTGAGCATTCGTTAGGGAAGATGTGTATTTTTTTGTCATAATTAAAATTAGATGATACTTTGTATGGGTTGGCATTATAAAGCGCTACTACTACTTTTTTAAATCGTTTAGGATTTCTTAAAGTATTAAAACTATCAACCGAGATTGTTTTAACTGGCGCGTACTTGTTTAGGGTTTGGCTTAAAATATTATTTGAGCTGTTTTTTACCACTACAAGCAACAAAGTATCGTGTAGATTTTTAAAGTCTGCGCTTTGTACTTTGTTAAGTTGAGTACCACATTGCTCGGCAATTTGGTAATTTATTAGTTCATAATTTTTAGCATTAAGCGAATCGTTGAGCACACTTGCGGTTAAAACTGAGTCGTTTTTAGTGCGGTTTTTCTTTATCCAATATTTTGCTTGCAAAATGCGCAAAACCTTTTGGTTAAGCAGCGTTTCGCTGATTTCGCCTTTACATATAGCTAGTTTAATTTTTTCTATTGATTTTTCAATAGTGGCCGGAAAAAGCAAAATATCATTACCTGCTTTAAATGCTTCAATATCAATTTCTGATTCGGCCACGTGTTTGGTAACGGCTTTCATATTTAGAGCATCAGAAAAAACCAAACCTTCAAAATCAAGCCCACGGCGCAAAAGCTTTGTTGTTACTTTTTTTGAAAGTGATGCGGGCCCTTGATCACTGCCCATAAATGCGGGTACATTTAGGTGTGCCGACATGGTAGCGGCTATACCGCTGTTAAAAACACGTTCAAAAGGATATAAATCTACTCGGTTAATGCGTCGTCTTGAGTGCTCAACTTTGGGCAGCTCTAAATGAGAATCTAAGTACGTATCGCCATGGCCCGGAAAATGTTTGGCCACTGCAATTATGCCCTGGTTTTGTAACCCTAAAGTATATTGAATAGCCTTATCGGCAACATCGTATTTGCTTTCGCCAAAGCTGCGCATGTGTATTACGGGGTTGGCAGGGTTTGAGT
>JBMYOR010000973.1:0-1048 GCA_049599535.1 Bacteroidia bacterium
CATTTTCGAGCTACTTGATTGTTGTGTACTCATTTCCCCTCCTTGTTAATATCTTAATTAAACCCAATATTGACAAACTTGTACAGACTTAATTGATAATTATTTTCAATTACAATTATAAGTTGATTCAATTAAAACTTGTATAAAAAGCCAACATTGAAAACGTATTTAAACTGTAAGCGGGCTTCTTGGGTGCCATCTTCGTTTAAAAACTTAACATCCTCATCATAAATCATTTGAGTTGAAATGGTTGAACTAATAAAGTCATTCACTTTCATTTCGAGCAAATTATCCCACATAATATCAACCATTGCATCTTTTCGGTAAGCCTGAAAAAGGTTAAGCTTAGTTTCGAAATTGATATTTTCTGCCAAATCTTTTTTAAACTTCATATTAAAAATTGCTCCAAGCTCAGCCCTTACTGTTTTACCTGTATCTACTCCAAAAGCTGCGGCGTTTGATAATGTTTCGTCCATTACAAAAGTGAGTTTACCTGAAATTGGCGAAGCCATCATGTAAAAATTATCATTGGGTTTATACTCTCCACCAAGCGATGTGGTTAAATAACCAGGCGCCATTAATCGAGATATAGTAGTGGCAATGGTGTTGCCATCTTCATCTTCAGAGTAGGTAAAACCATCAGTCATTTGGCTTCTAAAATCAACCAAGGCCGTATATGCCCAATCTGATTCACCAAAGGCCTTTGAGTATTTTGATACTGCTATTAATCTATCGTCACTTTTTCTAAACTCTTCAACTTCGCCTTGTTTTACTAAACCGTAGCCGGCTTCAAACGAATTATTCCACGATACGGGACCGTTTTTGTAATTAGCACTTGCTTTTACAAGGCCAGATATAGCAAAACTGTTTTCACCACCACCGGCCCAATTGCTTAAGCCCACATTTGTAATGTTTAATCCAAATGAAGCACTTTTTTTCCAAAGCGGCTCAGGTGTTTCATCTTTTTTCTCTTCTTCTTGAGCCATTAAACCAAAAGCACCAAAAAGCATAAATGATAGTACTAAAACCTTACGCATTATTCTATTGT
>JBMYOR010000974.1:0-1048 GCA_049599535.1 Bacteroidia bacterium
GCATCTATGGCCTTTTGGTTAATTTTATTGTAAACCACAAATGAGCTCGGACCTGAAACCCCAAAATAACCTGCATTTTTACCAGAATTATAAATTGAATGATAGGCTAACAAAAACACCCCCACATCACCAACTTGCACCTTTAAACTAGGCGATGCCATTTCAAGTCTATCACCAATTTTACCCCCAAAAGTGATTAACTCAACCTGGCTATTTTTTGCACCTTTTAATGTATTGTAAACTTCAATTGTATTTATAGTGAAAATTCTCGATGTTAACTCATCTTCAAAACATTGCTGACTTATTACTTCCCCTTCAACAATTAAACTAGCTTGCTCAACTCTTTGGTTAAAAGGTATTTTTTGAATCAAACATTGCGAAAAAGCATTTAAGGCTAAAAGAGCGAAAAATGGGGTTAAAAGGCTTCTCATATCAATTGTATAAAGTACAATCGAAGATAAACCTTTTAGCACTTTAAACGGCTACCCTATGGCGTGCACAAACTATTACACATATTTGCTTCATAAAATTCGATTTATGAAGTTTCAACTATTTTTATGGGTTATAGTGGCACTTGCGTTTAGTTGTAAAAAACAAACTATAACAAATGCACCAAACAAATTCAGCGATTCGGTATTGGTTAGTATTCACGAGTATAAAGACCAAAGAGCTACAGATCAATTGCTTAATTTTTTAAACTCAGAAAATACAACCTACCAAAGTGAAGCCGCCTTGGCTTTGGCCAGCGTAGGCAGTAATATTGCTACGCCAAAACTTATTGATGCTTTTGTTGCCATAAATTCGTTAACGCCCGAAAATGTATTAACCCAAAAAAACTTAGGATATGCAATTTATCAAAGCGCTGAACAGCTCAATAAATCAGATTTTTTAAAACTCTATCAGGCATCGGTAAACAGCCAAGTACTACAATATGTATTGTGGACATTAGGCAAAAGCAGCGATTTTAAAAACGACTCGCTACTTTGGTTTGGCTTTGATAAAAACCAAAACGAAGCCCACTACAAAAAAGGAATGATTAAAGGGTTTT
>JBMYOR010000975.1:0-1047 GCA_049599535.1 Bacteroidia bacterium
TCATTAATTGATCTAATGCAGTTGTCCATGAATAATCTGTTGAAAATTCAACAGACCCAACAAATTCATACGTATCAGATGATTACTTTGGCTTATTAGATCCTGAAGAAGGCGACTGGGAAACCAACAATATACAATTACTCGATATTGCCATTGGAAGGCTGCCAGTAAAAACATCGGTTGAAGCAAAAGCAATTGTAAATAAAATTAAGGCCTACCATGACCCTAGATCATTAGGTGATTGGCGCAATAATGTACTTTTTGTGGCTGACGATGAAGATAGCAACCTTCATCTTGAAGATACTGAAGATTTTGCCAATCTTATTGACACGGCGTATCCTATTTTTAATTTGAAAAAAATATATTTTGATGCATTTCCGCAAGAAATTGGCCCAGGTGGTGCTGAATACCCCGAAGTTGAAAAGCGACTTGACGAATCGATGGAAAGCGGTGTTTTGGTATTGAATTATATGGGACACGGTGGTGAGTTAGGCTGGGCTCATGAAAGAGTGCTTGATAACACCATGATATCGGGCTGGAAAAACCTTTATAAAATGCCGCTATTTGTAACGGCAACCTGTGAGTTTAGTCGATTTGACGACCCTGAAAGAACCTCTGCTGGCGAAAACGTATTTTTAAACCCTAACGGAGGAGCCATTGCTATGCTTACCACTACAAGGGTAGTATATGCAGGTGCAAATGCCGCTTTATTGAGAAGATTGTACATTAATAATGCTTTTGAGCCAGTTGACGATAGGTATCGTACCATGGGCGAGATTATTATGACTACTAAAAACAAATACAGCCTTACCACAAATACACGAAACTTTACCTTATTGGGCGACCCTACAGTGAGACTAGCTTACCCTAAATACCGAGTTTCAACCACTAGTATTAATGGTGTAAATGCATCGAACATCGAAAAAGAAACATTTCAGGCCTTATCAAAAGTTGTGGTGGCCGGTACCGTTACCGATGTGCAAGGAAATAAACTAGAGTCATTTAATGGAATTGTTTACCCAACCGTATTTGACAAAACCGATACCA
>JBMYOR010000976.1:0-1033 GCA_049599535.1 Bacteroidia bacterium
GGAAACTCTTCAAGCACAAAATTTAAAAACACATAATTAACATCGCTTTTTTCGCTACCAGGTGCATTTTTATTAATAAACGCTACGGCACTTTTTTTAATTGAGTCAGCTTGGTTTTGATATTTTAAGGCAAATTTTATACTCTCATCAGCGGCTGAAACTTCGCCTGTTTCATCAAAATTTAAATAATTGGTGAGAGCACTTTTTTTGGTTTCATTTATTCTATTGTATTCTTCGGTTAAATCATTTAGGTATTCTTGATTATTAACTATATCAGAAGTTTGTTTACTGCCATTAGAGTTTTCATTAGCTAATTTGATAGCAGTTTGATTAAAATAAATTGGAGGTGCATTAAACTGATAAAATACAAACACCAAGGCGCCAATTAGCAAAATCAAAAACTGCATTGGAATTTTAACAAAGCCATTAAATAGCAGACCAATTCGACTTTGTTTTATGGGCTGATCTCCGATGTAACGTTGCACTTGGCTTTGATCGGTACCAAAATACGATAAGGCTAAAAATAGGCCTCCAAGTAAACCTGACCAAACGTTATATTTATTGCTTGGGTCAAAATTCCAATCAATTACATTAAGCTTTCCCATTTTGCCGGCAATACCTAAGGCATCACCAAAACCCACAAAATCAGGCAATTTCATTACAACCAAAACACCTGCCAATGCCATTCCTGATAGTATTATCACCATTTGTAATTTGTGTGTATGGGCTACTGCTTTTGTTCCACCAAAAACCGTGTATACTATTACCAAAATACCAATGGTTAGGTTGGTGTAATAAATATTCCAACCTAAAATTGATGAAAGCACAAGGGCAGGGGCATATATGGTAAAGCCAGCTGCTAAGCCCCTTTGAGTTAAGAATAAAATAGCACCTAAAAGCCTGGTTTTGTTATCAAAACGTTCGCCTAAATACTCATATGCTGTAAGAATATTTAGTTTTTTATAAATCGGAATAAAAACTGCCGAAATAATTATCATGGCAATGGGCAAACCAAAATAAAACTGCACAAAGC
>JBMYOR010000977.1:0-1029 GCA_049599535.1 Bacteroidia bacterium
GTTTGTGGAGAGTACATTAGCTTAGAGAGCCAAGAATTTTTAATGCAACTTGGCTTTGATTCTCAAAAACACGATTTACCACAAATTAGCAATTTTAGCCTAAACCACCCAAATGGCAAACAGCTTAACTTAAAACTGCCGCTCGGAGCATTTGGCGTAAGCCGCTATTATATTGACGATAAGCTAGCCGATATTGCCCTTGAAAACGGAGTGGTACTTCTACAAGGCACTGAGGTTACCAATATTCAGTTTTATAAAGATCATGATGTTTTTAAAGTAGAAACTAAAACAGGAGACTTGCTTTTTAAGCATGTTTTGGGTAGCTACGGTAAAAGAAGCAAGCTCGATAAAAAGCACAATAGGCCTTTTGTAAATCAATTAAAAAGCAGCAAAAACAATTTTGTAGGGGTTAAATACCATGTAAAAAGCCAAATTGAGCCTAATAAAATTGAATTGCATTTGTTTGAACAAGGCTATGCAGGGCTTAGTAGAATTGAAGAAGGTAAAAGTTGCTTTTGCTATTTAACCACATCAGCACAACTTTTAAAGTCTAATGGCGATGTAAATCAATTAGAAAATAATTTTTTGAAGCAAAATCCATTCTTAAAAAATCGTTTAGAAACCTTTGATGTGCTTTGGGATAAGCCGCTTACCATTTCGAATATTGAGTTTGGGCCCAAAGAGCAAGTACACAATAATGTAATTATGCTTGGAGATGCCGCCGGAATGATTACCCCACTAACGGGCAATGGAATGAGCATGGCAATGCATGCATCAAAAATTGCAAGTGAGCTAGTAGCAAAACAATTAAACGGAAAAATAGATAGGAACCAATTAGAGCAACAATATACCAAGCAGTGGCAAAATTTATTTGGCAAAAGGGTGGCGAGAGCTCGTAAGTACCAAAGTTTATTTTTTAACCAAAAGCTTAGCTCAAACGTAATTTCATTGGCCAAAGCACTTCCCTTTATCGGAAAACAATTGGTTAAGTCTACTCACGGTAAAAGGTTCTGAGTTTTATTTTAAGCT
>JBMYOR010000978.1:0-1027 GCA_049599535.1 Bacteroidia bacterium
CGCTCAAAACCATTTCAGGTTTTAGTCAAAAAGAAATTGCTGCTTCATTATTATTAAAAGAAGATACCGTTAAAAAAAGACTTTCAAGAGCCAGAAAAACTATAATAGAAAAGGGTTTAGAATTTAAAATTCCAAATAATGAGCAGCTGCCAGCTAGATTGGATCGGGTGCAACAAGTATTGTACTTGATATTTAATGAGGGGTTCCATTCTATACAGCAGGCATATTTGGTTAGAGAAGATTTGTGTGCTGAAGCCATGCGGCTATGCAAAATGTTGCTTCAAAACCCATTAACTCAGCAGCCATCAGTTCATGCTCATTTTGCGCTTATGTGCTTTAATTTGGCCAGGCTCAATAGTAAAACCAATACTAAAGGAGAAGTAATTAGCTTAAAAGAACAAGATAGAACAAGTTGGGATCATCATTTAGTTACTTTAGGGCATTTTAATATGGGGCTTGCCGTAGAAACCAAAACTTTTTCGAGTTATCATTTTGAGGCAGCAATTGCTGCAGAGCACGTAAGCGCAAAAACTTGGAATAATACCAATTGGCAAAATATACTACAATGGTATGATCAACTCAATGCCGTACAACCTTCGCCTTTTAATGATCTAAACCGAGCGGTGATTTTTGTGCATTTAAATGATTTTGATAAAGCCAAACAAACACTAATGGCCGTTGAGCCCACAAGCCTTGAGCAAAGAGCTTATTTATACTACGGGCTCTGGGCTGAATTTTTCTACAAATCAGGTTTAAAGGCCAAAGCATTAGCCAATGTAAATAAGGCCATTTCAATGGTTTCAAATAAAGCAGAAAAGGAATACTTACTTGGTAAAAAGGCCAAGTATTTAACCTTATAACCAGCTCAAATCAATCACAAACCCCATCAGGCGTACAAACCTTGCCATCAATGATTTGTAGTTTACTTATTGGGTTTTCTTTTACCCACTCGGCAAATGCTTTCTCAAGAGTTTCAGTAAAAGTTTTTGCTTCTTGAGCACCTGAAATGCCGTATTTACGGTCAAAT
>JBMYOR010000979.1:0-1026 GCA_049599535.1 Bacteroidia bacterium
AAATGAGTGTATTGGTAAATAAAGACTCTAAAGTTGTTGTACAAGGCTTTACGGGTAAAGAAGGTACTTTCCATTCGGAGCAAATGATTGCCTATGGCACCAACATAGTGGGCGGTGTAACTCCCGGCAAAGGTGGTCAAACACACTTAGATAAACCAGTATTTAATACAGTAGCTGACGCTGTAAACAAAGCCGGAGCTAATGTATCAATCATTTTTGTACCACCAGCATTTGGTGCCGACGCTATTATGGAAGCCGCAGATGCAGGTATTGAAGTAATTGTGTGTATTACTGAAGGGATTCCGGTAAAAGACATGATTTACACCAAAGATTATATTAAAAGAAAAGGTGCAACATTGGTAGGACCAAATTGCCCTGGAGTAATTACCCCTGGCGAAGCTAAAGTTGGTATTATGCCAGGTTTTGTATTTAAATCGGGTAAAATTGGTATTGTTTCAAAATCAGGAACATTAACTTACGAAGCTGCCGACCAAGTAGTTAAAGCTGGCTTAGGCGTTTCAACTGCAATTGGCATTGGGGGTGATCCAATTATTGGTACATCAACCAAACAAGCTGTAGAGCTTTTAATGAACGATCCTGAAACCGAAGGTATTGTAATGATAGGCGAGATTGGTGGAAACTACGAAGCTGTTGCATCGACCTGGATTAAAGAACAAGGCAACCCAAAACCAGTAGTAGGTTTTATTGCTGGCCAAACTGCCCCTAAAGGTAAACGTATGGGACACGCTGGTGCTATTATTGGCGGAGCAGATGATACTGCAGAAGCAAAAAAAGCAATTATGGCCGAGTGTGGCATTATGGTAGTTGATAGCCCTGCTGACATAGGAAAAACGATGGTAAAAGCTATGGAAGCTGTTTCATAGATATACTTAAGTACATATAAATCGTACAACGATTTGAATTTAAAAAAAGTCCCGATTTCAGTTGAAATCGGGACTTTTTTTTGCTAAGACCCATTGAAAAACTTAAGAAAACTTTGCAAGATCTACATGCTTTTGAATGTTT
>JBMYOR010000980.1:0-1023 GCA_049599535.1 Bacteroidia bacterium
TATTTTAGTTTTAAAATGGCACCACTTTGCAAAAAAGTAATTGCTATTGATATTGATGATAATTTTATCAATTACTTACATGGTCAAAAGGCTATTAACAAAACCGAAAATGTAGAAATACGAAAATCTGAACCTGATGAACCAAACCTTAATGATCTTGAGTGCAACAAAATTTTAATTGTAAATACGGTTCATCATTTTGAAAAAGTAGCCAAATACTTAAATAAATGCCGCAAGGCGCTAAAATTTGGCGGTAGTTTATACATTGTTGACTTTAAAGAAGGCGATTTGCCAGTGGGGCCTCCAAATAAAATTAAACTACCTTTAAACGACCTTAAAAGAGAATTAGGTTTGGCAGGATTTCATGATTTAGAAGTTAACACCGAGCTTTTACCACATCAATATATCATTAAGGCCAATTAAATTTATAATATGAGAGTTTTTTACACCACCCTTTTTACTATTTTTTTTACAACAGCAATGCTCGCGCAAGATGTAAGTAAATGGGCTGGCAAGGCCAAATCTGCAGGCGGTATATCGGCCGGCGTTACTGCTGCCAACGCAAAATTTAGTAGCCCTTGGGGTATGGCGTTTGATGCCAATGGCAATATTTATATTACAAATGAGGGCTCTCACACCGTTTATATGTACAATGCCAGCGATAGCAAGTTTTATCCAAGGGCAGGTAAGTTAAATACACGTGGTAAAAAAAATGATTTTGGTATTAACGCCACATTTGATTCGCCAAGGGGAATAGCGGTGGGTAGCAAGGTTTATATAGCCGATGCCGGAAACCATACCATACGCCAAATGGATAATTTTAGTCAAGTTTCAACCGCGCAAGAAGTTACTTTATTAGCCGGAAAGCCAGGTACTTCAGGTCATAATGATGCAACAGGCAGTGCCGCAGAATTTGATACGCCAAGCGATGTAGCGGTTGACTCAAAAGGCAATATTTACGTAGCCGACGCCGGAAACCATTGTATTAGAATGATTACGAGCACAGGAGTTGTTACTACTTAT
>JBMYOR010000981.1:0-1013 GCA_049599535.1 Bacteroidia bacterium
GCCTAGTTAAAATCAATGTTTGTACACAGGCAATTAGATTGGCCCCAAACGCTAATCACATTGTTAACGCAGTGTTTATATAGATTTAATCACTAATTCGCTTTACTTAGCCCAGCTGTTTTACTCTAACTACAAAAACTAAACCCCTCCCCTATGAGTAGCTAAAATTTTAGTTGCTATTCAATATTAGAAACAAGTTGCTCCACTACCTTAGGAAAATGCTCATGCTCAAGTTGGTGAACTTTTTGCGCTAAACTTTCAGGTGTTTCTTCGTCAACCAAACCAACCTTTGTTTGAAAAACCACTTCTCCATCATCGTAAATTTCGTTAACCAGATGAATCGTAATACCGCTTTCGGTTTCATTATTATCAATTACCGCTTGGTGTACTTTGCTTCCATACATTCCTTTACCACCATATTTAGGTAAAAGACTCGGATGAATATTTACCATATTACCATTATACTCGGTAATTAGTGCCTTGGGTATAAAACGTAAATAGCCGGCAAGTACTATAAAATGAATATTATAACTTGCCATTAAAGTAACCATAAAGCCACCATTGGCCGCTGCAGAATTAGTTATTGCAATGGTTTCAACCCCTAAAGATTCTGCTTTTTGCAATACCGGAGCTTCATTATTATTACTCAGTACAAGTGCAACTTCAATATCGGTATTATTTTTAAAATACTCAATAAAATTTACGGCATTGCTTCCTGTTCCTGATGCAAAAATGGCAAGTCTTTTTTTCATTATAATCCTAATTCATCTTTAAAAACTTTTTCAAAAAGTACAGGCATATTGTTGCTGCCGTTGAGTCTGTATAGCTCAAGGCTCGATATTATAAAACTAGTTTCACCATCTACTTGCTTAGCAGCCATAATTGTTGAAGGGCCAGCCCAATCACCTGCCGTAGTTTTCAATTGAGCATCGTATAATTTTTTAACTCCAAACCCCGGGTAAAATGGCCTTGTACTGGTAATAATTTTTGGCGCAGTTAGCGTGGGCCAACCT
>JBMYOR010000982.1:0-1012 GCA_049599535.1 Bacteroidia bacterium
TCGCGGTCTCTATTTTTAACAGGCAAAGCAGGTACCGGAAAATCAACCTTAATTAAGCTTTTTACAAAGCATACAAAAAAGAAAGTGTTGATTTTAGCCCCGTCGGGTATTAGCGCTATTAATGCTGGCGGGCAAACTATTCACTCGTTTTTTGGGTTTCCGTTGCGGCCCATTTTGCCCGGCGATAAAGAGATTAGACGATTTAAAAAAGAATCATATCAAAATGATGTTGTTAAAAATGTAGACATCATAATCATTGACGAAATATCGATGGTGCGAGCTGATATTTTAGATGCCATACATTACAGTTTAGCCTTAAACACTGGAGTTAAAGATGTTGCTTTTGGGGGGAAGCAGATTGTACTAATTGGCGATCCTTTTCAATTGCCACCGGTTGTAAACGATCAATCAAAAGAAGTAATTTCTTATCTATATCAATCTCCCTATTTTTTTGATGCCATGGCCTTTAGCCGTAGGTATATCGAAATGATTGAACTACAAAAAGTATATCGTCAAAATGATGATGTTTTTTTAGATGTACTCAATAAAATAAGGCTAAATGATTGCTATGATAAGGATGTAAATATTCTGAATACTCGGTTTTACCCCACCTATCAACCTGGCAATTCAGATTATATTATTACGCTTTGTACTACAAACCGAATCGCCGACAAAATAAATAAAAGTCGCCTTGAAAAACTTGAAGGTGAATACTTTACTTACCAAGGGTTAATAGATGGAGACTTTCCGTCAAATAGTTTACCCACCGAGTACGAATTAAAATTAAAGGTTGGTGCTCAAATTATTTTTATAAGAAACGATTTTGAAGGTAGATGGGTAAATGGCACCTTGGCCAAAGTGATTGCTTTAACTGACGAAACCATTAAAGTTATGCTCGAAAATGGCGAAGAGTACGAACTTGAGCCACACGAATGGGAAAATAAAAAGTATAAATGGGATCTTGAAAAAGGTAAAATTGAGCAAGAAACTTTAGGAAGCTTTACTCAATTTC
>JBMYOR010000983.1:0-1011 GCA_049599535.1 Bacteroidia bacterium
GTGTATTTCAGCTTCTAATACGGGTTGATGTTTTTCAATATAGGCTCCGTAGTTGATCAATTCGGCATCAGAGTTGTTCTCAATATGACGTAGGCAATAGGCCAAAGCCATTTCTCCTAATCTATGATGGTGCCCATAACTTTCTCCGTCAGTTGCAATATTTAATAGCTCGGCTTCATTTTCTGATCCATTAAAACTGCTCAATAAATCTTCAGCAAATCGTTTACCATCATTTAGCAAGCCTTTAAATGCCACACCCTGAGATACTTCTCCGTTGTAAAAGAAAACCACCATTTGGCGGTTATCACCCAAATTAACAATGTACGGTTGATTTGGATTAATTCCGTTTTGCCATTGGCCATCAAGTTTAAATCTTTTGGCTTGATTTGGAGCCAAAATGGTGTATTTAACACCATTATCGGCCAAGCTTCTTAGGGTATCGGTATCGCATGCAGTTTCGGCCAACCAAATGCCTTCAGAGTTTCTATTAAACCGTTTTTCAAAATCATAAAGTCCCCACTTTATCTGGGTATCCTTATCGCGCTTTGATGCCAATGGCATAATCATATGATTATACACTTGAGCTATTGCCGAACCATGACCATTAAATCGTTTTAGGCTGTTTTTATCTGCTTCAAGTATAAGCTCATAAGTTTCGGGGCGGTTTAGCTCCATCCAACTTAATAGGGTTGGGCCCATATTAAATGATATACGCTCGTAATTATTGGTAATATCTGTAATTTTTCCGCTGCCGTTTAAAATTCGAGCATAGGCATTGGGGCCATAGCACTCTTCGTTTATTCTCTCATTCCAATCATGAAAAGGCGCAGCGCTCTCTTGAACTTCAATTTGTTCGAGCCAGGCATTTTCTCGTGGTGGCTGATAAAAATGCCCATGTATGCAGATATATTTATTCGTCAATTTGATTTTTAATTTAGGGTTAATTGTTGTTGGCTGTTGATTCTTAAGAATACTACAAATGAGTAATAAGTAATCAAGCCGGTATTGTTG
>JBMYOR010000984.1:0-1007 GCA_049599535.1 Bacteroidia bacterium
TCGCCACGGTTGGCAACTAATATCTTTTTAAACATGCGGTGATTTTTAACAGTATCCTTTTATTGGCACAAGTTCGTTAAGTGTGCGCACAAAGCCAAGTGATTGAAGTTACTTAGTTGGTAAATGGACTTTCAGAAAAATAAAAAAGACTACGAGTTAAGTTCATATACTTAAATCGGAGAAATAAATATGTGCAAAGCTTCTGAACAAAGCTTTGTGTTGTTTGGCGTTTTAGAAACGTCTAATTACTGGTCAACTTCATAGTTATTTCACGGGCACCCAAATCTCTTCTTCTGCATTTGCATCCATTGGCCCAGGATAATTATTCGGCAAAAGCTCAAAGTGTGGTCTATCATCAAGCTCAAATTCTGAATTTGGC
This sequence comes from Bacteroidia bacterium, assembly GCA_049599535.1. Taxonomy (GTDB): domain Bacteria; phylum Bacteroidota; class Bacteroidia; order CAILMK01; family JACPUW01; genus JACPUW01. Next base: position 380 of record JBMYOR010000984.1, read on the forward strand.
AGCCATTGGTTGAATATATACATGATGTTTTCAATGAACTTGGGCATTGGGCCTTTGTGCTGAAAAACAGCGTATTTACCTTCAGGAATAACCAATGTCTCCATCCCATTTGGAATCTCGGGTTCACTTTCAACCGTTACCGCCGCCCATTTTAGAAATTCATGAGTTGGTAAGAAAGTAGCAGGGTTGTAATTGTTTGGGTAAATATTCACCGAGTAAAAAGAATCCAATTCAGCACCCGTAATTTCTTTTCTTCTAGGCATAAAGCTTTGCCAAAGCTGAGGCGTTTTATCATTTGCTCTGCTCATTTTTTGGTGCATGCCTACTAAGGTGGTTTTTTGTAAGATTGTGATTTTGGGTGGGTTCATAGTTTGGTTCTTTTGCAGCAAAGGATTTTTAGGCTTGATTACAAAACTAAATTAATCAAAGTTGGAGTTGCAAATTAGAGGGGTTGTGGAATTCTTAGTTATTCAAGATTTCATTTCCTTTAATTGTAATAAAACCTTGTTTGCCATCTTTTTTAATTCTGGCCCAATCGGTTTTGTATTCACCAAAATAGTAGACTTTATCATAACCATTGTTAAAAGCAAAAGCGAAGAGTAGGCAAAGCAGGATCCAAAAATATTTC
>JBMYOR010000985.1:0-1000 GCA_049599535.1 Bacteroidia bacterium
TGCTCGTATGAGAACTTACCTGAGTTTACAAGTAGGTTTTTAATCACATGTTTTAACAAATTTGGATCTCCATACACCTTACACTTATCAGTTAATAAGGATTTAAACTTTATTTGTTTACTTTCAAAGCGGGGTATAATATTTTCAATTGCAGGGTCAACAATATCTTTTAATGCCACCACCTTGTTTTCAATTTCAATGCCTTGTAATTGTGCTTTTGCCCATTTAATTACATTATCGGCTTCTTCAAGTGCGTTTTTGGTTTTTGATTCAAGCGCAGTTAAAATCATGGTTTTTTCATCATCGTCAAGCTCATTCATATTTATAAGCTCAAGGGCCGATGCTGTGGCGGCCAATGGGCTTCTTGTATCATGGGCTATAATACCAATGAGTTTTTCTTTTAGCGAAACACTTTTCTCGAGTTCTTTATTAGTAAGCTCTGCTGTTTTATTTTGTACTTTAAGCTTGGCCGATAATTTTTTATAACCCCGTAAACCAACAACTAAAAATATACTACTAATCATTATAATTATAATTACAGCATATAAACTGTAGCGTACTTTTTTAGCGTTTTCAAGCTTTGCAGCGGCATCTTTTTTTAATAAATCTTGCTTTAATTTCTCTTGCTTTAATTTATTTTCAAAAGCCAATTCGTCATATATTGTGCTTAAGTAGCTATTGTCTAACTCTTTAACTTTGCTAATTAGGCTGTAGTAAGTAGCAGATGCATCATAAGCGCCTTTGTAATCACCTTTAACTAAACAAAGCCGTTCTAATAAAATATAATAATAATTGTCAAAACTACCTGGTGATACAATTTTTTCAACTTCTAAAGCCTTGTTGATGTAAAATTCTGCACGTGCCGTATTTTTAAGATACAAATAGCAGTCTGCCAAATAATAATATTCAAATAAAAGGTAAGATTTGTATGATTTACGTGAGTAATAACGGGTACATTTTTTTACAAGATCAATGCATTTGTTTAGTTCATTTTTGTAAT
>JBMYOR010000986.1:0-976 GCA_049599535.1 Bacteroidia bacterium
TTTGCTTGATTTATAGTAAAAACCTATTTTGGTATCTAATAGCTATGAACGCAAAATGTTTGCATACAGCAATGGCAATTTAATTGATGATAAAGCTTGAATATTTAATTTACGGCATTACACTAAAAAAGCGACCCGTAAAGGCCGCTTTAAATGTTTTCACAACGGAATAATCCTTATTGTGATTTGCTTCAGATTAGAATTCAAACATAATGAAAATACAATATGGAAACAAAAAGAATTTTAGGATTGGATCTGGTAACCAACTCAATTGGTTGGGCTCTTGTAGACGAAGCCCAAAATGAAAAGGGAGAATCAAGAATAATTCGAACTGGCGTAAGAATTGTGCCATTAAGCTCAGATGAAAGCGGTGATTTTGAAAAAGGAAAATCAACATCTATAAATGCCGATAGAACCCTAAAACGTGGTGCCCGAAGAAGTTTGCAACGATACAAACAGCGAAGAGAACATCTCATATCCATTTTGACTAAACATGGAATAATGACGTCAAAAGAGCCTTTGACTGAAACAGGCAAAGGGTCAACTTATGAGCTACTTGACCTTAGAAATAGAGCTGCAATATCGGAAATTGAACTTCATGAATTAGCACGTGTGCTATTGACGATTAACAAGAAACGAGGTTACAAAAGCAGCAGAAAAGCAAAAGATGAAAGTGAAGGCACATCTATAGACGGCATGGAAACGGCTAAATTTTTGTACAATGAAAACTTAACTCCAGGGCAATTAATGTATCAACGACTAAGTGATGGTAAGAAAAACTCGCCTGAGTTTTATCCTTCTGACTTAGAAAATGAGTTTGAAAAAATTTGGGAATATCAAAGTCAGTTTTATGCTAATTTGTTAAACGACGACTTTAAGGAAAGAATTAAACAGAAAAGCAAAATATTCTTTTCTGACTTCAAAGACTCCTTCCAAATAGAAGGTATTTCTCTTAATGGAAAGGCCAGTGAAGTAA
>JBMYOR010000987.1:0-960 GCA_049599535.1 Bacteroidia bacterium
GATCCCAAATTGTTCTAAAACGAATATAGTTTTCAGAGAAACCTTCTATATATCCATTCTTATTTTCTGACTCAAATAAAACATTATTTGTAGTACCAATATTACTTTTATAAAAACTATTGGGGCAAAGGCGGCTAATTTTTCTGAGCTACTCAATACACGCACAACGCTTGGTGGAGTTAATGTGCCCGAAGCGCATTTTGCAATACCGTTTTACTATTATAGTCAACATTTAAAAAAGCATGGTATTGATTTAACCATTAGCAATTTTTTAAATAATGAAAATATAAACGCAAAACCAAAGTTGCGAAAACAGAGGCTAAAAGCTATTAGAGACACAATTATAATATGCGAAATGGCAAATGGCCTGGGCCAAAAGGTGAATCAAAAAATGAGTGAGAATTCTGATTTTGAGTCGTTTAGATTTAGATCATCAACTAATGCCGAGGATATTAAGGGTTTTTCAGGGGCGGGATTATATAATTCGTTTACAGCTAAAAAAGGCAGCAATACCGAAACTGTTGCCTTAGCCATAAAAAAGGTTTGGGCAAGCCTATGGAACTGGCGCGCTTTTGAAGAAAGGTCATATTATAAAATTGATCATAAAACCTGTTTTATGGGAATTTTGGTGCATCGTAGTTTTCCTGATGAAGATGCAAACGGCGTAGTGCTTACCACTAATTTATACAATTCAAATCCTGGTTTTATTGTAAATGCACAGTATCAGAATTATAGCATAGTTTACCCTAAACCAGGTATTCTTCATGATCAAATTATGGTTTATACATGGAATATTAGCCGCTGGAAAAAGTATACCATTGAATATTTAAGTTTCTCGAACATTGATAAACTAAAAGGTAAAACAGTAATGCACGATAAGGAGCTAGAAAGGTTAATGGACTATTGTATGGCAATTAAGCAGCATTATTATTATAGAATTAAACATAATTGCGATTGTGC
>JBMYOR010000988.1:0-945 GCA_049599535.1 Bacteroidia bacterium
ATATAGAAACGCTCCAATTAAAATTGAGTTTTGGAGAATGCTTTTTTATGATGGTGCAATCAATCAAACATCATTTTCTTTTAACGTAATTCCGCCTTTGCCAAATTAAGATTGAACATATAATTAGCTCTAAGCCATATTTGCAATTTAATCTTAGGTAGAATCAAGTGTTTTGGCACCAATACGGTTTACAAGTATTAATGCCAAAAAACATAATTTTTAAAGTAGTTTAAAATGCTACTCCAACTTCTATTTTCTCTATTTCGCCATTTCGGGCAAAAAGTGCTTTGCTAATTTCTTTTGTACAGGTGCTACCTTCAATCTTTTCGGTTTTACCATTGCTGTAATAAGCCTTAATTATTGCCGAATCAGCTAAAGTATAAACTACAGGAACCTGACAGTAGGTAAAGGCTAGGCTATTTGATGGCAATTTTACTTGACAGTTATTCCCTTCAATATCAAAATAATTAAATACAGAATCAGGTTTAATTAATTCGTTTTGAGTTAAAAGCAATGGTGCAAACTGAATTTTACCATCAAAAACTTTCACGCCAAGCTCACCAAACCTGCTTATAATATCTTCTTTTACTTGTCCGGTCATACCGGGTTGTTGGGCGCCTTTTGTAAATGGTGTATGAGAATAAGGGTCAGTACTAAAAGCACCATAAACCTTTGGCGATTTATGAGCTCCAATCCCGTCAAGAACTTCGTTAAAATGAAGCTTTAAATCATTTAGGGTTTCTTTATCAGTATTTGCAGACTTTGCAGCTACCACATTCTCTTCAACAGCCAAAAGTAGTTTAGAAACCATGTGCCAATAAATTGATCCTAAACCTTCATATCCATAAAAAGTGCCTGATCTACCTGTAAATTCCTTATGATTAAAAACGATTTCATAAATGTCTAAAACAAGTTGTCGGTCTTTGTTAATTAAACTTCCGTAAG
>JBMYOR010000989.1:0-858 GCA_049599535.1 Bacteroidia bacterium
ATTTATCAAACTAAAAAAAGGTTTGAAAATGCTGCTTTTCCGCAAGAGTATACCAATAAAATAATAGGAGCCACAGTTTTGCGCTATACAGGCGTAGTTGTTTTTATGGTGCTCTTAAACTTATAATCTAAGCTCTGTACGTAGTGGTATAGAGCTTAGTTTTTACAACCCTACACCGTTAGCCATAAAAACGGCTAATAAAGGAATTACAACGAGTACTCCTACCTCAATGTAAATACAAATTAAAACCCATTTTTTTACTTGTATTTCGTCATTTTGATTTCCTGTTCTATTTTTTATAAAGTAAACCGTTGGGTATATACTCAATAATCCTAACAAAATGGCTAAACTTACTTTTAACCAAAAAATGGGATTATCAGAATAAAATTCAGCTGGTTTGCCCAATCCAAACCATAGGGCTAAGCCTAAACCAACTACCGCAATACTTGCGAGTCCATAGCCAGCATCAAGCTTGGCCAGTAACGAAATGGTTCTTCTATTTAATTTTTTCTTTATTAAAATTAACTCGGTAAATACTGATGACACCAGTATTAAAACAAACAAAATATGAAGGTATTTAATAAAGAGTGCTGTAGTCATAAAATCTGCTTTCGTGTTCAAACAGTATTTTTACATAATTGTTAAATGTTAAAGAACCTTTTTGAGAAGTGATGCATTTAGTAAACGTGAAATCTTTTGTAATTGGGCACATATTAGTAATCATATCGCTAGCAGGCTTTGGTCAACATCCAATCTTGCAAAACTTAAATGTAAATAATCATTTTAGCAAAGGCCTTGTAATTGATTTCACAATTTTGGGCGGTAATACTTGTAATGGGATTAGGGTTTTTCACTCAT
>JBMYOR010000990.1:0-846 GCA_049599535.1 Bacteroidia bacterium
TAAACAAATTAATATGTCAATTCAATAGCTTGGGGTTTCAACCCCGAGAAACATAGAAAAACAAACGCTCTAGCAAAAAAAATATTTTCATTGAATTTAAAAAGTAGAGCAACTGATGTTTTTTAGTTTATGTAAATTTTGTGAACTCATTAGATGTTTATGCAAAGAGTATATTGTTTAAACAAAAACCGATTCAAACCCCTAGGTAACTCAGATCTTCAAATCTTTACACAATTATTTAAGGCATTCAAAATTTATATTACACTATGGTATAATGCTTAAATAACACAGATTAATTATTTAGATTGATTCCAAATTAGCTGATGAAAATCAAAAATTGATTCGTAACAACATTTGCGCTTTTTGCTTTGTTAATTTCGCGAACTGAATCCAAACACAATAGAATACATGAGTTGGTTGAAAACGACCTTTAGCAGCTCCATTGGTAAAAAGGTTACCATGGCGCTTTCAGCATTGTTTCTCTTATTCTTCCTTTTACAGCATTTTATGATCAATTTAACATCTGTTGTAAGTGAAGATACTTTTAACAACCTATCGCACTTTATGGGTACAAATCCGTTGGTGCAATTTTTATTACAACCTGTTTTAATTTTTGGTGTGATTTATCACTTTGTAATGGGTTTTGTGCTCGAATTACAAAACCGTTCGGCTCGTAATGTAAAATATGCCATGTACAAAGGCCAAGCCAATTCAAGTTGGGTATCTCGAAACATGATTTTTTCAGGTTTAGTGATATTGGGTTTTATTGGTTTACACTTTTATGATTTTTGGTTTCCCGAAATCGCCACAAAATTTATCTCAGGCGATATGAGTGGGTTAAATGCC
>JBMYOR010000991.1:0-815 GCA_049599535.1 Bacteroidia bacterium
ACATGCCTACATCAAGTGCTCAAAAAGGGTTTATGATAAGCAGACAAGAGCTTTACCGAGAATCTATTAAAATTTGCAATAAAGCCATTGCCATTAAACCCAACTCATCTTATTATTTGGCTACCAGAGGGGTGTTAAAAATGGAAACAAATCAACTACAAAGTGCTATTTACGATTTTTCAAAAAGCTTAAATATTGATTCATCAGACGCTATTGTATTTTACAATAGAGGACTTTGCCACCGGCGAATGTTGCATATAGACTCGGCAATTGCCGATTACAAAAGTTGTATTAGACGTGATAGTAATTATGCTCACGCACTTTTGAATATGGGCTACGCTTACATGTATAAACATGATTACGAAAAAGCAATTAATTTATATACTAAGGCACTTACAAAAGATTCTAATTTGAAAAGTGTAGGCTTTACATTAAACAATATTGGTTACGCTTATTTAAAACTTGAAAATTATAAAAGCGCCCTTTTTTACGTAAACCAATCAATTAAAACTTATCCAATAAACCCTTATGCCTACCGTAATTTAGCCTTAATTCAATTGGCTCAAAATGATTCTAAACAAGCCTGCAAAAGCCTTGATAAAAGTATTGAATTGGGTTTTGTACAACAATATGGCGATGAGGTGCTGGAGTTAAAAGCAGCCAATTGTCGTTAGTTTTTAGCCATGAAAAAACAATTGTAACTGAGTGTGTTTTCAATATCGATTAACATGTTTTTATTTAAAACACATATATAAACTTAATGATTCCCCGCAATCATACCACAACCAAACAAATAGATCTGTGCGCATTTGTTT
>JBMYOR010000992.1:0-806 GCA_049599535.1 Bacteroidia bacterium
GCATCTACACCTTAAAAAGCAGAATTAGAAAGAAACTAGATGTGCAAGATGATGTGGAGTTCTTAAAATGTTTAAGATACTCTTCTCTCAATAAATTTTCTTTATTCATTTGTCTGCGTTTACACACTTAATAGGATGCGACCTAATTAAAACAAGGAAACCATTTAGTACATGAATTGCGCACTTTCATACAAATGCTGAAAAACCACATCTGCTTTTTCTGAAAATACGTTTCGATCATAAGAAGTTGGTAATGTTTTATCTAGCACCTTTTTGATCTCTCTACGCACCATTTCTTGTGTGGCTTTCTCTTTGTACCATTCTTGCACCAATACTTTGGCGTCGATTACTTTGTTTAGCAGCTCTTGAGCGGCTTTTTTTACTTCCTTTTCTTCTTTTTTGGTGAGTTTGTCTTTGTATAGCAGGTCAAATAGTTCAAGCTCGGCTTCAGTCATACCCATTTTGGCCGCACGACTTTGTTCTTCAGTCATTCCTCGCGTTTCTTTTATAAGCGCATCGTAGGCTGCTTGTACATCCAAACTACCGTTATTGTATTCGTCAATTACGGCTTGAAATCGCTCTAGAAACTTGCCGCGGGTTTTGTTCTGTGCCATCATTTGTTTCAGCTTGATTTGAAGCAACTGGCGCAGGTCTTCAAAGGCAATGTTTTTATGCTGTTTTTCTTTGAATTCTTCACGCAGCTTTTCAAAATCAAGTTTTGAAAGATCAAGTTCCACCGCTCCTTTTATGGTGTACTTTTCTTCTTTTTCAGCGGCTTGTGCAGGAACAACACTTGTGTCAAGCAA
>JBMYOR010000993.1:0-787 GCA_049599535.1 Bacteroidia bacterium
CACGGTCAACAATTGGCGTAATGGGTTCATCAGGCGTGCAGCTGTTTATTGCAGCCAATGCGCTTAATAACAGTAAAAAATATAGATTCTTCAGCTTTTTCATACGCTAATTTCGCTTAAAGCGAACTTAATCAATTTTTTGCTAAATTGAAGGTGTTAGGCCCCATGACTAAGTAGCTACATGGTTCACGCAGAGAAAAGAAGACCCTACAAAGTTCACAGAGATTTTCAGGTGCGTCACTAAAGATTTTTAACGGGTTTTGCGAAATCTCTTGCGTACACTGCGAGAAACTGCTTGTGTTCAGAATTTCTATTGTTTTGTTGCACAAAATCTTTGATTTCAGTTCTTACATAAGCTTCATGAGAAAGGTTATAACCCAAATTGTGTCTCCGTTTCTTTACAACTGCTTTGTTTCGAACCTATTTGTCCCGAAACAAGTTCGGGGCATCTTTCCCTCCCGAGAGTTATCGCGGCCCATTGAAAGAAATACCCCTTGAAAAAGGTAAGGGCTTGGGACGGGTCGAAATGGAATGGCTAAGCATACTTGTAAACACATGGAGAGTCAAATAACCCAATAAATTATCCATCGCTTAAAACTAAGAGTGGTAATTATTGTTTTTTTGAACCGTGTAAATGAGTCTAAAGCACATTAAGAAATTTATGAAGCATCAATACGAAGTAGCAATTGTGGGCGGAGGTTTGGCCGGCCTTTGCGCCAGCATTCAATTGGCACAAATGGGGCATAGTGTGGTGCTTTATGAGAAAAACCACTATCCATTTAATAGG
>JBMYOR010000994.1:0-775 GCA_049599535.1 Bacteroidia bacterium
CTTTATTTTGAAAGCTTTTCATCGAGCTTTTTGTTTGCCCTATTTAGAAAAATGGCATCTGATAATTGATAATCTATTAGAAAATTATAATGACTTAAAAAACCGTAGCTATCAGTTTTCAACTCCAATCAAGCTCATTTGGGGTGTATATGATAAAATAATTCCTATTTCGGTTGCCGAAAAATTGAATAATGAACTCGAACAAACAACTCTGCTTAGGGTACAAAAATCAGCTCATTTACCCACATTAGAGCAACCAAAAATGGTTGTGAAACTAATAAATTAAAAGTTTACAACATTATATTTAACTGTATTACATAAACACTCATACAAATAGTAAAGGCATGATTATAAGGTTACCTAAAAAAAATGATACTACTTACGAATACCAAATTCCTGAGCAAAAATCCTTCTCAACATCAAAAGGTCCTTTTAACCGAATAGCTTTTGCCGCGGCGCACGTTGTGCCTGTTAAAGGAAGTAAAACCGAAGTGGATTGGGATGCCACCATAGCATATCGCAAAAGACTTTGGAGTTTTGGTTTGGGAGTTGCCGAAGCCATGGATACCGCCCAGCGCGGAATGGGCTTAAGCTATGAAAATGCCAAGGAGCTGATCAAACGAAGTATTGAAGCCTCAAAAAAAATAGATGGTGCTTTTTTAGCCAGTGGATGTGGAACCGATCAATTAGAACCAAGTGCCGATTTAGAGCTTGAAGATGTAATTGCCGCTTATAAAGAGCAAGTTGAATATGTTGAAGGACTAGACGGAAAGGT
>JBMYOR010000995.1:0-739 GCA_049599535.1 Bacteroidia bacterium
TCTAAAATGGCATCAGCAATGGTGTTCTCGCCAATGATTTCATACCAGGCCGATATAGGTAGTTGCGCAGATAAATTTCAATTCCTGTAAGGTGCGATTTGAAGATTTTTTAAAAAGTAAGATTAACCGCTTAGAAGATAGATTTCAATTCCTGTAAGGTGCGATTTGAAGATATGCAGTTTTATTATAACCCTTTTAGTAAAATTTATTTCAATTCCTGTAAGGTGCGATTTGAAGAATCATTTGCTGACGTGCTTAGTGAAAAGATTAATGTATTTCAATTCCTGTAAGGTGCGATTTGAAGAAGAAGCCTAGAAGAATTTAAACAAATAGTATAAATTTCAATTCCTGTAAGGTGCGATTTGAAGCCTGCAGTAATTTCTATATTTACGTCCTTATCAATATTTCAATTCCTGTAAGGTGCGATTTGAAGAGCACCAAATTTTAGGCGGTTGGCTTGATAAGGCATTTCAATTCCTGTAAGGTGCGATTTGAAGCGACCACCGACTTTGAACGGGATTCCACCATTTGCAATTTCAATTCCTGTAAGGTGCGATTTGAAGTTCGAGCAGGTTAGAGCTAAGAGATAAGGCGATATAATTTCAATTCCTGTAAGGTGCGATTTGAAGCGAAATAACAGGTAACAACATTTACCTTACAAATTAATTTCAATTCCTGTAAGGTGCGATTTGAAGTGATTCTTGTCAACTTCAAGTTCAATTGTTTTGCAAATTTCAAT
>JBMYOR010000996.1:0-680 GCA_049599535.1 Bacteroidia bacterium
TGTTTCAATCATTATTTATGTATTTATCGTATATATACAATCCAATCAACAAGAAAATAACAAAACCTAAAATTTCATTCATTTATTGTAATATTTTATTATATAATCTATCGCAAAAATTAATGCAACTAAAGCTGTAACTGATATTAATATTTCATTCATTTGTTTCTTAATATTTGGGCGATTAATATTAGTGTTTCATTTATTTTGTTTAATTCTATTCGTACATCATCAACATATCCATTATTTGTAGATATTTGCTTTGTTATTTTGTCGAGTTCTTTTGCAATTTCTTTCATGATATATAATATATTGTATATTTGAATATTTGTCAAGCAAAAAATGAATTGGCGGGATAGACGAGACTCGAACTCGCGACCTTCTGCGTGACAGGCAGACGCTCTAACCAAACTGAGCTACTACCCCAATCCTCACCCAATTACACTAAATATTTTGTTAAATTAAATATGTTTATATTTTTGTGTTTCATCGACATATGATGATGAATGTGTTTATTTGATCGACATAAATTCGGGACTATCTGTCCACATACCCTTGGCTCGCTTGCCGTTGTCGGTCTTTCGCCTTATTTCATCTAAAATTTTGTTCAATTCGGGATCGGGCTTATCGCATTCTTTTTCTTTTGCAGTTATTTGAATCATTTTATCTAGCAAATTGTC
>JBMYOR010000997.1:0-670 GCA_049599535.1 Bacteroidia bacterium
ATTTCTCACTCAGCAAACACCATTTTTTTTTTTTGCTTTGGCACTGACTTTGCAAGAGGGCAGGAGCTCTGTGAAGCATGTTCATGAGCTGACAAAATTATATGATAAAGTTTGGGACTTTTTAAAACACATTTGTGATATCATCATGATCCTAATGCTTGAGAAGATTGATTTACCTTCAATTTTATTTGACTGGTATTTTTTACAATTCAAAATTTGAACCATTCTTAGACTTGAGATAAAGGTGAATCAGATGCATAAAAATATAAACTTTTAACTACTATTTAGTTGACATGAAACAAATCTTAATTATCTTGACCATTTAATGTTGAAAAAGCAGCAATTGTGATTAAACACAAAAAAAAATAGTCTAAATTTCACTAAGGGGGCATTCAAATATTACGTAATCATTTTTTTACTTGATGACCCCCCCTCCCCCCTGTACCTGTAATCATTCGTAATCATTTGACCATGAATTTCAGTCTCCCCCTTGTACCTATCAAATGACTTCAACAATCAGCCAAAAACGGCTTTTGTGGGTGAAAATGCATCCAAAAAAAATATCCAAACCTAAAAAATACATCACAAACAACACGTTTTTTGATCAAAATTGTATTTTCTTATTCGTCATAAACCTATAATGTATTGTTTCACACCTTTCACTGCTTTT
>JBMYOR010000998.1:0-641 GCA_049599535.1 Bacteroidia bacterium
CGCACTAAGAATGAAATAAGCTTAAAACTCATCTTTCAATTTTATGGCACAACTCCCGATACCCCTATTAATTTTTAAATCAAACTTTGGAAAAGTTCCAATATCAAATCTAAAATCAGAAACGATTCCCAAATTTATTGGTGGAATCATGCGCGTAAAAGGCAATACAAGTATCTTTAAAAAACATTGGCCCCTGAATACTAATTCAGAGGCCAAATGCAAACAACCTATGGAACAAAAAACTATGCTTTTTTAATCTAAGCCGTATCCGTAGTACACTTTTCCTGGCACGCCCGGATAAAAGCCTTCAATCATGCCTTTGCCAGATTTTTTCTTTTCAAAATACTGTTCAATATCATCAGCAGATTTCATGTTTTTATCATCAATTTTAGTAATTATAAAACCGGCTCTTATTTTGGTGTTTCTGCGCAAAAGGCCATCATTTACATTTTCAACCTTAACACCATGATTTACACCAAATTTATTAAGTTGATCGGCATCAATATCTTTTAGGTCAATACCCAAGGCCAGCAATGGCGAAATTTCTTCCTTTTCGGTAATTTTTGCTTCACCATCTTTGTTTTTAAGTAATACAGTAAGCGCTTTTTCTTTGCCATCTCGGTTTACCACCACGGCCACTT
>JBMYOR010000999.1:0-616 GCA_049599535.1 Bacteroidia bacterium
CGCGGAAAAACAGTATATGATACCGTGAGGGTAACAAGTAGCATTATTGACACCGTACGCTATGACGATGGCGTGGATGGCCATTGGAAAGTGACAAAACAATACTTCAATAATCTTATGGTATCAACAAGGTTTGGTAATATTAAACACGAATTGCCTAACCCAGGTATATTAGCAGGAAGCGCTGTTGGCTTCGATCGTTTTAGTATTGTTAGAAATGTTTGGGGAGAAGGTGAAATTCGTTGTTTCTTTATTGAAAGGGATGACTATAAAGTTGCTGACCAAACCACCTACGAAGGCCTACAAAACGGTATAGTAGCCGGCGGCAAAACCTATGATAATGTGGCCGTTTTTTATGTGGAAAGAGCCAAAAGTTGGGATAAATGGAATCCATGGCCAGCACGCTATTATTGGGCCAAGAACGTAGGTATTGTAAAACGAGCATTTTACGATGGTGAGAAAAATGAAACAAGAACCTGGGAGCTAGTGAGTTATAAAGTAAATCAATAACAAATGAAAAAGCTCAAAATAACACTGCTTTTATTTTTACTAATTGGGTTCGCTGCAATAAACAGCTGCACGCCTGATGAACCCATTACTCCAATTGTTGACCGTG
>JBMYOR010001000.1:0-599 GCA_049599535.1 Bacteroidia bacterium
TTCTTGCCACTCACTTTCATCTCGTCAGCGTGAATAACGGGCATACCAGAATTACCTGTATCAAACTTGGCAACAATCTGCCCGAATGGTTTGATTGTAACAACTTCTTTATAACCACATTCAGATGGTACTTTAACCCAGTTCTTACTGTCTGCAAAAAACTCGATAATCTCTTTACTGATATTCTGCCCAGTTGCTTCTTCTATACCTTCTGTGCCTGGTGATGAGTTAACCTCAAGAACTAATGGGCCACTTGATGATCGAATCAGATCTACACCTGCAACACTTAGTCCCATCGCTTTAGTTGCTTTAATTGCAAGTTTACGTTCCTCAGGGGTGGCTTTAATTAAAGCTGTAGTACCGCCTAAATGAACATTTGCACGAAATTCACCAGGAGGAGCAGTACGTTGCATTGAAGCAACAACCTTTCCGTCAATTACAAAGCATCGAATGTCCTTTCCATCGGCTTCTTTGATAAACTCTTGAACTAAAATATTGGCTTTCAGGCTTTTAAAAGCATTAATAACACTCTCAGCTGCTTTTTTCGTTTCGGCTAATACGACGCCTTTGCCTTGAGTCCCTTCCAACAGCTTTACTAT
>JBMYOR010001001.1:0-591 GCA_049599535.1 Bacteroidia bacterium
ATATCGTCAAAATTTCTGATTTTGATGAGCTTTTTCTGAGCTTAGAAAGGTTCATACGAAAAAGTTGTCCTATGATGAAATGTCATGAAATTTACATCTCTAAGTGTTTCACTACCTTTTTTAAGTGTAAATGACCTGGAAATAGTCCAACTTGAAATCATGACACCTGCCTAAAATCTTTTGTATTTATATTATAGAGGATTATTTACAGTCATCCTACAGTCATCCTGTCACCTCAAATAACTGGTATTTTTTTAAAAAAAAAAAGAAAAAAAATTACAGAATTTTTGGTATAGAGGGTTCCGATATAATAAGTAGATTTAAATGTTCAAATTGCTTAGAACTAATTATATACGTTGATAACGAAAATAGAAAAAGCAGTTTACTTTGGGTGAAATTCGAAGAAGAAGTCTATGATCTTTACGAAAAGAGAGAGTTGTTGTTAACAGAAAAAGTTGATGATGTGAATATTAAAATTGAGTTAAAAAAAATTGAAGATTTTATAAAAGAAAAAAAACATAATATGCTTGCAGGACTTTTCGTAAAAATTAGAAAAATGTCTGCATAATTATATCTTTTTTTTTTTATCTA
>JBMYOR010001002.1:0-584 GCA_049599535.1 Bacteroidia bacterium
GAAACGCGTTGGTTGGAAAACTGAAAGACGTAGAATCTTTCAATGTTGTAAAAGGTTTTTTAAATCTTTCTTTTACCTCGGCATATTGGATTTCTCAGCTTTCAGAAATTTCGAAAACCGAAAATTTCGGTCATCACCAAAAAGGCGAACATAGCCGAAATGTGATGGTAGAATATTCTTCGCCTAATACCAACAAACCTCTCCACTTAGGACACATCAGAAATATCCTTTTGGGTCATTCTGTTGCCGAAATTTTAAAGGCAAATGGACATGGTGTAAAGCATGTGCAGATTATTAATGACCGAGGAATTCATATTTGCAAAAGCATGTTGGCTTGGCAAAAGTTTGGTGGAGGTGAAACGCCACAATCAACTGGTCTTAAGGGCGATAAGTTGGCTGGTAAATATTATGTGGAATTTGATAAACGCTACAAAGAGCAGATAGCAGACTTGAAGTCTGCGGGTAAGACGGAAGAGGAAGCTAAGGCTGAAGCACCACTCATTTTAGAGGCTAGAGAAATGCTTCAAAAATGGGAAGCGGAAGATACCGAAGTCCGAGCACTTTGGACAAAAATGAATGGCTGG
>JBMYOR010001003.1:0-578 GCA_049599535.1 Bacteroidia bacterium
AGGATTGAGTTTGAGCTGGGATTTTGATTTGAGTTTTGATTTTTTGGTGACGATACAGAATATTCCTTTTTTTTGAAAAATAATAGCTGAGGAGATTGACTCTTAGGGAGCATTTCAAAATTACGTGATATATTTTTGGCCATTTTTCACCCCGACGCGCTTGATACAGGTTTTTTGCTATTGTTTTTTTTCATATGTCTTTTTTTTTACCCAAAATTTCTTCATATTTGTAAAATCTGTTCTTTTTGGTGCATTTTTGTAAGTGTAAGTCAAAAAAAATAAAAAAAAATCAAACAAATCTTGAAAGCTGCTCCCCACCCCCTAAAATATATCACGTACCGTAAAGTAGGAATGTTCGGTTTCGAAAGTTCGGTACATTTTGGTTAAGTTCGGACGAATCGAATTAAACCTAAATTAATAATTCCGTACTTTTTTAAACCGAACTTAGTATTTTCATTTTTGCCTTTGATAAGACAATTTTATGAAGCACATTCTTTAAATAACTAAGATGGCTTCCGAAATATTTTTGATCGAACTTTGCACAACACTTGAATTGTGAACTTTTCCATTCCGAAGTA
>JBMYOR010001004.1:0-544 GCA_049599535.1 Bacteroidia bacterium
GCTACTTTAGATATTATTGGTGT
Source organism: Bacteroidia bacterium (assembly GCA_049599535.1). GTDB lineage: Bacteria > Bacteroidota > Bacteroidia > CAILMK01 > JACPUW01 > JACPUW01. The sequence goes on from JBMYOR010001004.1 coordinate 24, forward strand.
TATGGCTTCTGAATTAGCTATTATGAGTTGGTTAGGTTTTAAATTTGGTGTTTCTGAATCTATTTCTATTGTTATTATTATATCTACGATTGTTATTATTATACCTTTTGTTATTATTTTGATAACCACGACGGCGATTATTGTTATAATTATTATTTTTATTGTTATAATATAAAATTTTCAACGTAGTGGTTGGGTCATGTAAAAGTTTAAATTTCTGAAATTTCTCAAAATTCATTAATGGCTTGGTAACACTTCACTCACAACTTGATGAGCGAGATGAGATTTAGATTTGTGTTAAAATAACTTCATTAGAAATGGTTCAACTTACATTAGATGATCATGGTGCTTTAAATTAATTTTGAGACAAGGAAAAGTGTGATTTTCTCCTACTGGTTTGAGTTGTTAACATGTTAACGTGGTAACGTATGCAAGAATTTTTGAATTATGTATCGAACTAAATTTCTTGCTTTGTGTTCATTCACTTACCATCATAATTCAACTCCCTAAAAAATTCGAAT
>JBMYOR010001005.1:0-543 GCA_049599535.1 Bacteroidia bacterium
ATACTATCCATATCAGTTACATTACTTACATCCCAATCTCCAATATCTTGATTAAAAGCACTAGCACCAGAGAGCATATAACTCATAGTTGTTACATTACTTACATCCCAAATCCCAATATCCTGATTAAAATCAGTCGCAGCAATAAACATATGATTCATGTCTGTTACACTACTGACATCCCAACTGCCAATATCTTGATTAAAATCAGATGCACCCTGGAAAGTTTGATTCATGAGCTGAAGACTGCTGACATCCCAACTGCCAATATCTTGATTGAAGACAGAGGCATAGTAAAAACTTTGGGTCATTCTTGTAACATTACTAGTATCCCAGCTGCCAATATCTTGGTTGAATGCTGATGCAGAGTGAAATATGGCATTCATGTTAGTAACACTACTAGTGTCCCAACTGCCAATATCTTGGTTAAAAGTGGAATTTTGATAAAAAGCTTGTTCAAGGCTGCTGAGATTAGAAACATCACAATAACTGACATCATCACCTGAAGCCCAATTTTTTATAATGGCTAATGTAATAGCATTA
>JBMYOR010001006.1:0-537 GCA_049599535.1 Bacteroidia bacterium
GATATACTGATGAAAAGACAGTCAAAAGCAATAGCTTTGTATTTGAGTCGTTTTACTTTTTTTTTGTACTTTGATTAATTAAATTTTTTGTGTTTTTTTTTGTGTTTTGATATCGACCAGCTAAATTCTGCTTGGCACATGCAAAATTATGAAAAAAATTATGGTATTTATTATGATGTTTATTATGATCATAATTGCACATTTTCCGTAATAAACCCCATAATTTTTTCCATAATAACTTTTTTTTTAATTTTATATGGATTTTTTGGTGTAATTATGGAAATAATTATGGATTTTATTATGATTTTTTCATAATAAACATCATAATAAATACCATAATAAAATTTTTAAGGTTCACAGTGTTACCATTTATTTTTTTTTCGAATCTTTGCCGTTTTAATTTTTTTTTTTTCACGCAAACAAACAAACAAACAAGCAAACAAACAAACAAAGAAACAAACACACAAACAAACAAACAACCACTAAATGTGCAATCAATTTCAATGTATTGTGTAATTGATTGCACATTTAGTTTAA
>JBMYOR010001007.1:0-536 GCA_049599535.1 Bacteroidia bacterium
CCCATAATACTTGATGATGGCGGTGGGAGAGAATACACCTTAGGAATCTCTGAAGGAGTTTATGCTAATCCCGTTACTGAAACAGGTCAACAAACCAGCAATGTAGTGGGCGAAACATGGACCATACAATCATCTGGAGCGCAATCCGGTGTTTCAGTTACGCTACAGTGGGATGCATCAGAAGAAGAAACCGGATTTGTAAGAAGCTCATCTTTTCTAAGTTTTTGGGAGAATGGAGTTTCAAGCAATTGGGATAATGGTTCTTCAATGAGTGCGTCTGGTAGCGGGCCATATACGTTAACTAGAACGGTAAATTTTAGCAACAATTTATTCTATTTTGGTATTGGTTCTTCAGGATCAGCCCTACCAGTAGAATTCACATATTTTGATGCAAAGTGGAATGTAATTAGCGAAAGTGTACTACTTAACTGGCAAACAGCCATGGAAGAAAACAACAGCCATTTTGAAGTGCAACGCAGCTTTGATGGCCAGGTTTGGGAAATGGTAGGAACAGTACAAGGCCAAGGTTCAACTTT
>JBMYOR010001008.1:0-527 GCA_049599535.1 Bacteroidia bacterium
TGCCACATGCTTCACATATGTCAAAGCAGTGAGACATTGTTAAACTTTTTATTTTAGTAGTCTTTGGTGCGTAAGGTTTTGAACTGTATTCACTCACCAAAATCATACCAAAAATCATCACCAAACACAAACGTTAAAAAAAAAATCCAAGTTTTTTTGATAAACTCCTTGATTTTTTCAAAAATCTCAAGAATCGTTGTGAAATCTACGCTAATACACAAATCAATCTAAAATCTTGACAAAAAAATCTATGATTACTAAAAAAATCTGAAATCAGCTCAAAATCAGTACAAAAAATGCAAAATCAGTCAAAAATCAGCCCAAAATTGGAAAATCCCAATAATCCAAAATCAAATAAGGCCTTTGCATTTGTTTTTGGATTCTTGATATTTTGCGATATTAACATTTTAGCGTAAAGTGCTCCTACAACACCACATGACTCAGCAATGACACTAGCTATTTGGGGGAAATGTCTGTCGCAAGTGCAGATTTATATATTATTTTAATATTTTGGGTTTGTAGGATTT
>JBMYOR010001009.1:0-519 GCA_049599535.1 Bacteroidia bacterium
AAAATAGCCTGACGTATGGATAATTTTCCAAATTTGGAAATTTTATGTGTTTACGATGTTTCCAAAACTTCAAAAGCAAGACTACTAAACAAAAAAAAACAGTTTGCAGTCATTTTAAACCCAATTCAAGCGATTTTAGAAGGTTTCAAGTCAAGTGGTACTTGGGATTTATGTGAACGTTTGATTTAAATGATTTATAAAAAAAAACCACTTTCCAGCCACCTGAGAGTTAGCGACCTTTTTGATTTGTGATCTAAACATAAAAAAACCATGATCCCGCATAAAGCGACCACCAAAACACCAATAAATGGCTTATTCGGAATTTTGAAAAAAAACACATTATTGTCCACAAATATTCAAGGTTGAGCTTATTGTGAAAATGTTAAATTTTTAGCGTCTCCCATTTCTGTGTTTTTCTTGTTTTTTTTCTTTTTTTTTGTATTTTTCCATAAATTTTGTTTTTATTTTCTCTGCTCATTGAACCACATTTACTCTGTGCTGATGTTCAGTCAGTGTTTT
>JBMYOR010001010.1:0-518 GCA_049599535.1 Bacteroidia bacterium
TCTTTTTTTATTTAATTTGTCTTATTTGTTTAGTTTTTTAAATTTAAGATTAGTCTATTGTTTATTGAAAAAATAAATAAAATGAATACAATGTCAAAATCTAAAAGACGTAAAGTAATTAATGATAAAAATGGTATTATAAAATATTTTTTTAATACTAATAATAATATAATAAATTATGTTTTGTTATATAGAAAACACGGTAGACAAATCAATATCAATTTTTAAATGTTTACCAAATGATATTAAATTTTTGTTTTTATTATTTGTAGATTCAGAAACAAAACAAAATTTATTTATTCATTATAATGAAGATTTTTATAATTGTTATTATAATCATATTTTATTTATAGCATCACAAATATTATTAGTAGATACAAATAATTTATGGAATGTAACAAAAGATAATTTATATTTTTATGATATTGATATTAAATGTAAACAAATGATATATATTTGCCAATTGCCTAAATTTGAAAATTTATTATTAGAGGCACAAAGTTTAGTTTTTAAAAAAA
>JBMYOR010001011.1:0-515 GCA_049599535.1 Bacteroidia bacterium
GTACTATACTTAATCAAATTTCTCATACAAAAATGAGTGCATTCTGCTGTCATTTTGAATGAATAAAATGTATTTGACCCAAAAAGTGACTCTTTTTTTGTTATTTGAGAATATTTTTTTATTGCGACGATAGATTTAAGCAAACACAATATTTGTCGTATTTTGGAATGTTTTATGTACATACATATTTTCAAAGTACTTTGCTCCAAAATACATCAAAAATGGTGTTATTTATTTTGCTTTCTCAAATACTATCATGTCAACTGTAACTAGTATCATCTTAATAACTTCCTACTAAGCAACCCAAAAATACTGACAAAAACGAAATAAAAAAAAGAAAAATAAAATTTTTTTTTTGTTTTTTTCATTTTATTTTTTTTGATTTATTCCCATAACTTTCTTTATGATATAAATCTTGAAGTGTTTTTGCACTTTTTCGCATAAAATCTGATATTTTATCTTCTAAATCTTGATATTTTACAAAAGTATCTTGTATTTTTTTATTGCAGTTTTTT
>JBMYOR010001012.1:0-508 GCA_049599535.1 Bacteroidia bacterium
GTTGCAACTCGCCTTACGGATACCCAACTGAGGGCGAGCTTTGGATGTGCCCAGAGTGCAGCCACGAGTGGAACCCAAAAGATAAAGACACTGAAGAAAATGATTTAGTGATTAAAGACGCTAACGGAAATATTTTAACCAATGGAGATACAGTAGTAGTGGCTAAAGACTTAGCCGTAAAAGGATACCCCAAACCCGTAAAGGCTGGCACCAAAGTAAAAAACATAAGATTAACTGATGGCGACCATAATATTGATTGTAAAATTGATGGCTTTGGTGCTATGGGTTTAAAAAGTGAATTTGTAAAAAAGGCCTAGCGTGCTAACCGATCCTACAAGGTGTTATTGAATAAAGCTTAAACCGAATAATAATAATTACTGTTCTCATTTACAGTTTATTTTATAGGGATATCTGGAATGATGCCACAAATTATTTCGATGGAATCCCGAACAAGTACAGGACACGGTGATTTCCATCGTTTCTGATCAGTAACGAGCGATTTCAATCG